>JAAHGR010001095.1 GCA_010672425.1 Symploca sp. SIO2E6 | reverse complement strand
CCTCAGACCCGGAAGAGCTAGTTATACGTCAATTAGAAAAAAATGCTGAAGATGAAAACTCCCATGCTTCCGGGTCTGAGGTAGTTAACTCCTGAACAAAAGCCTGAAACTTATCTACAGTTGTAGGACTGACACTATTAATTGCTTGCAGTACCACTGTGCATACTGTATCCTCCAGCAAGTAAATTCCAAACTGGATAGGATACGATGAAGTTTCATCATGGAACTTCATCGCGTTCTCTAACAACTCATTGGCAATATAACTTACTGCACTTTTTACCTCCGCTTGTCTCACCTGAGTGCCAGGTTTATCCTCATTGAGAGGAAGGAAGGTCGTCAAATAATCGGCGATAAAATCAGCCGACAAGCCATTATTTCGCCAGCGCTGTTGGATGGGAATAGAGCTAGGCGAAAAGCCAAGGATTAAAAATTCGTGATCGTCAGATAGGTTTTCCCTATATTCCCCAAAGATCTGGATCATGGTTAACCAATCCACTCAATCGATTCGCCAGCATCTCTCCGCTCTTTAACCCTACCAAAGGGTAGGATTAATAGGATTTCCTGACAACTAACTATGGGGACTCTAATCATGAAGCTAATCCTTTTAAGGTAAAGAGTGATATTATCATATACTTTTTAGCTCATATTCGACACTCTCAAGTGTCAAACTATAGCGGCAGAAGGCTATTCCTTCTATGGATGCGAATGATAGCCGCCCGCCGCTTTGTTATTAGTCATTTGTTATTTGTCTTTTGTACGCTTTGACCAATGACCAATGACTAATGACGCTTGCATCCTAGGACTTGCATTGGTTATTACCCTTGCAGGTACTTAATCAATTTACAATTTTTCTACCCACTCTCCATTAATTTCCCATGAACAATCATCCCCATCACCAAAACCAACCTGAAACCGGCGGCGGAATGCCCCTCATCAAATATTGGGCAGAAAAAACTCTCTCTCCCATCGGGGTGAAACTCTGGCAAACTCTGAATCATCAAAGTGCTTGCCTGTCCTGTGCTTGGGGGACAGGAGGACAAAAAGGAGGGTTTGTCAATGAGATGGGAGAATATCTGCAACGCTGTGCCAAAAGCGTAGAAGCGATCGCGGCTGAGTTACAAGCTGGTATTGAAGAAGATGTTTTCCATAGCACATCAATCAGCCAATTACAATCCCTCTCTTCTTGGGAATGCGATTGCCTGGGTAGGTTACAATACCCGATGATTCTACGGTCAGGTTCAGATTATTATCAGCGCCTTAGTTGGGAGGAAGTCTATGAGATCGCCGCAACGGCGTTTCGGCAAGCGTCGGAACGGGTGGCGAGTTACAGTTCTGGACGCTCATCTAATGAGGCAGCTTATTTGTTACAATTGATGATGCGGACTTTGGGTAGCAATAATCTTGCCGATTGTTCTGATCTTTGTCATGCCCCTTCTGGGGTAGGATTAAAACAGGTGTTTGGCTCGGGCACGTCCATGGTGAGTTTGGCTAGTCTTAAGCAGAGTGACTGTGTGGTATTACTCGGCTCTAATGCTCCCGCCAACCATCCCCGTTTGATGAATGAGTTGCTCCAATTGCGGGATCGGGGTGGACGGGTGATTATTAAGCTGCTGCGCAGCTAAATTGAATAAACAGCATCACCTTTGTTTTTAATTTTGCGGTCCCATTTAATAATAAGTCCACCTTCGTTTAACAATTTATTTAACAATAACCGAATCCGGGAATAATTTTGTGCGCCTTAACGATGCCGGAACTACTCATCTCCAGGGGGATTTGACTTCAGAAGTGGAACTAATTACCGAAATTGCCCACCGACTCCACGGCAATGAGCCTGTCGATTGGCGCAAATTACAAGATACAGCATATGTGCGATCGCTGATTGCTAAGACCATTCCTGGCTACCAAAAAATTGGCGAGATTGACCGCACCCAGGAAGAATTTACCATTGATGGCCGCATTTTCAA
>JAAHGR010001094.1 GCA_010672425.1 Symploca sp. SIO2E6 | reverse complement strand
CTTCTATTTGTTCCTTTAAATCTACTGATTCATTGAAGTTATCCCAACTTACACGGTATAAAAACGCATATTCATCTAGACAACTTACCGATATTTTTGCTCCAAATTCTACTGATGTTCCGGCTTTCCCTCTCACAATTGGACGAATATGAGGTTGGCTTATACTTACTATTCTGTCATCAATTCTCTGGCTTTTCTTCTGATACATTACTTGTTGCTGACGGTAGACTTCAGTAATTACTAGTAACCTCTTATATTGAGCAGCGCTCAATCCCTCAAGCAACGCCCCTGCTTGCATTAGCTGCTCTATGTGCCCCAGATTCCTTTTCAGATATTGCAGTTGTTTTTTAATTGCTTTTTTTCTTTGTTTTGTTCTTGGCTTTCTTTTTTTTGCTACTTTTAAATAATCTTTCCTCGCTAGTTTTCTATACGTTTTTGGCTTTTTCTTGACTTTTTCTCTCACCGCTTCGTAAAGATTATCTATTATTTCCTCACTAGCAACTCTTGCTTCATTTAATATTCCTAAATCATTCGGATACCTAATATCTCCTGGAACACAGCTTGCATCTGATAGCAATTGTCCTCTATTTTCTGATTCGCTTTTTTCTTCTCCTTCATTTTCTTCTTCTACTTCATTCTCTTTTTTTTTAGGGCTTCTTCTACCATTTTTTCATTTATTTGGTTTACTAAAGAAGCTGTTATTCTTTCTCTAAATTTCACCAAGAGTGAAGCATCAAATGCTGCTTCTTGACTATATTCACTTCTTCCTATAAAGTATTGTAGATATGGGTTTTCTTTTATCTGTTCTACAGTCTCTCTATCGCTTATTCCTAATTTTTCTTTGATTATTAATGCTCCCAATGCCATCCTAAATGGTAGCGCTGGTGCTCCCATTTCTTCCGCAAAGTTTTTGGCATATTCTTCTTCAAATTCAGACCACGGTACCAGTGATGCCATGACTACCCATCTGTTATCAAGTGATAACTTTTCCTTCAATGGAAACTCAAAATCTTCCGGTGAACTGGGGATTGATTCAACTTTTCGGTACATTTTCCCGATGCTAGTGCAAGGATTTTGAGTCATTTTACCAGATTTTCGGGGACAAGCAAAGTCACTAGCGTGATTGAAACTGTTGTCTGGCATGGCTTACA
The DNA here is from genome assembly GCA_010672425.1 of Symploca sp. SIO2E6. Taxonomy (GTDB): domain Bacteria; phylum Cyanobacteriota; class Cyanobacteriia; order Cyanobacteriales; family Coleofasciculaceae; genus Caldora. The sequence goes on along the minus strand of JAAHGR010001094.1, from coordinate 814 downwards.
CACTTATACAGCAAACCCTACGTACCTCTGGTTAGCTCATCACATAAAGCTGTCCCTACCTAGAAGGTTCACCCATTGGAAACTGGTAGGGACTGCTTTATCGAAAACTTTATTATACATCTCAAATAATTATGCTGTGAGCCCCGTGCTAGCTTACCAAAATTGGGATTAGACATTTCCCATAATTAGGTTCTGCTGAATGAGTCAGCCAAAAACAGACGAATATGAGGTTGGCTTATACTTACTATCCTATAATCAATTCTCCGGTTTTTCTTCTGATACATTTGGAGTTGCTGACGGTAGACTTCAGTAATTACACCATGCTACCCTGCACTTTCTTTTTCGGTTTGGGGGAGATATCTATTTACCTCATCGCTTGTGAGTAACTACTCAAGCTAACCCTCTTTTACATCATCTGGCATAAACTCATTCACACGAATTGAGCTAGGATACCCGGCGATTCTACCCTCTCTGCGTTTTTCCTCTTCTAACACCTTCCCAGCTTCAGTTGATTCAACCCGCCCTTGGGAGCGCGAAGCGTTTCCCAGTGGCGATAGCTTGAGTACAATTATTTTAAGCGATTGCCTTCGGCACCAGCGTAGCTGATCGCATTTGCGGCGAGTGCGATTGCAGTCTAGTCTAATAATTGCTCTCACCACTCCTCTCCTAATGCTTACCTAAATCCTAGTCTCTATAACTGTTTCGACTACTTTTGCCTAATGGATAGCTTAACAAGGGGGGGGCCGGATTTAAGTCCCCCGTGGAAGTCAAAGCGTAGCATCCTCTGGCTTCCCCCTTTGAAAGGGGGAAGCCA
>JAAHGR010001093.1 GCA_010672425.1 Symploca sp. SIO2E6 | reverse complement strand
GAAAGAATACCGTCAGAAGTTAGAAGCCCATCTTTGGGACACGGATAAACGAGTTGGGATTCTAGGCAATCAGGCTGAGGATGTGGTTGATCCAGTCGCCGCTCTGAACCAATGGATTATTGATTTAGCAAAAATAGGATTGCATCTATGTTCGAGTATCTGATTGCAGTTGAGCCGTTGGGGTTGCTATATGGTTATGCCGGACGCACCCTCTCCTCTAAAAGCAGCCTAATGGGGTTATGGGGTCTCCATTTTCCTCCTGATGCAACAACTCTATCTGGCTTATTTGCTGCTGAGTATGGCAATGATGCAGTACAAGACCTCCAAGTTGCAGGACCCTTTTGGGCAGACACAGAAGTTCTTCAAAAAACTCAAGACTTCTATGTTCCTATGCCCATAAACTACTTGGCAGCGGCAGGAACAATTCAACGCACCCTGGTATGGCAATCTGTTCCTGAAGAGTCAGAGGAGATAGGTCACTGGCACGATATCAGTAACCTTCCCCTTGATCACAAATACACCTCAAGCGGCTGGTGGATTAAGCTTTCTGAATGGGATACTCCCCACCAAGTGAAGTCTGCACCCTGGCGATTTATACCCCACCTGCATCCTCGCATGGAAACCAATGAACGCCATGTTGCCAGACTATCTACCGACACTAGGAGCTCATTATTCCTGGAAAATGCGGTTCAACTTTATCCAAACATCTGCCTAGTTTATCTCAGCAATCAATTTCTGCCGACGGGGTGGTATCGCTTTGGTGGTGAAGGTCACATGGTCAACATCACATCCTATTCCCTACCCAATTCGATCCGTACTTTTCTCAACCGTTCTCCAGGCTGTGCCTTTGCTCTGATCACCCCCGCCGTTTGGGGGTCTAATCGCTTATCCTATAGATATCCTCAAGCCTGGAAAAATCAGCTAGTGGCCTTGCTTACTGATCGTCCAGTAGCATTTCGCTATAGAATGGGTGGTGCAAGCAATACCAAACATCTCTCTCGAGGACGCTACGCTGTCCCAGCCGGTAGTGTCTATGTCTTGGAAATCCCCCTTGAAATCCCCTGGCATCACTGGCCTGAAAACTGGTTCCCTAAAGAAGGACCTTCTCTAAAACGTTGGGGTTGTGGACTAGCACTTCCGTTGAAGGAAGCGATCATATAATGATGTTTCATTAGGAACCAAGAGAAACAGAATTGAGAATTGACAATTGAGAATTGAAAATTGAAAATTGAAAATTGAAAATTGAGAAGGCTACCAACTTAAGGCGGGAAAGTTTATATAGCAAGGGCTTCAGCCTCTGGACAATTGCTCTATTCGTGGTCGGAATTTTGTCCCGGTTTACGCTGGTAGCCATTGAGAATTGACAATTGAAAATTGACAATAGTTGGGTTGAGGTAACGAAACCCAAGCTAATTGAGAAAGCGATCAGCTACGCTGGTGCTGTAGGCAATCGCACTTTTTAATGGCTCTGATTGACTTCCTCGACTGACAAATTAAGGGCTTGAGCTACCTGCTCGACACTCAAACCCAACTCTAAGAGTCGGGGAATGGCATCACGCCTTGCTTTGGCCTCTTGTTGAGCACGTTGTGTTTCCTGTTCGGCACGTTGAGCTTCTTGTTCAGCGCGTTGGGATTCTTGTTGAGCACGTTGAGCTTCTTGTTGAGCACGTTGTGTTTCCTGTTCGGCGCGTTGAGACTCTTGTTGAGCGCGTTGAGCTTCTTGTTGAGCAAGTTTGGTCTGAAGTTCTGCACGTTTGGCCTCAAGTTCAGCTCGCTTTGAAGTTTCTACATAGGTCTCCATCTTTTGCCCATCTGGTCTATACAGTACTAGTGACCCCTGGAGAGTCTCAAATCGACAACCTAGCCTCGGACTCCTCCACCCTTCCATCTGGCTAATCGGTCTTAACTTGTTGTTGTGTTTTAACCATCCCTTTAGTTCATTGGTTGCCGGATCATACAGATAATATA
>JAAHGR010001092.1 GCA_010672425.1 Symploca sp. SIO2E6 | reverse complement strand
GGGGATCTCTTGTTAAGGGGGGTTGGGGGGGATCTCTTGTTAAGGGGGGTTGGGGGGGATCTCTTGTTAAGGGGGGTTGGGGGGGATCTCCGAGTTTAAAAACAGACCCGATCCTAGCCCAACTACCACCACTTCCCCCAGATATAATTCCCCAAAGACCCTCAGAAACTCTACCAGAACAGGAACCTTCAGAAACAACCCCGCCAGCAGAAGAATTTCTGCTGCCTCCAACTCCAGACAGTCCGGAACCGATTCCCGGTGAAGTCCCTGAAACTATTATCATTGAAGGGTTTGAGTTTGAAGGCAACACCATAATCACCAATGAAGAGTTAGCGGAAGCTACCCAGGACTTTCTGAATCGTCCTCTTCCCTTTGCCGAAGTCTTCGAGGTACGCTCCGTCATTACCCAACTATACCGGGAAAGGGGCTATGTCACCTCTGGTGCGATTATCCCTCCTCAAATCTTTGAAGGAGGAATCGTCAAAGTCCAGGTAGTCGAAGGGGAATTAGAAACCATCACAATTACCGGCACTCAACGACTGAACCAAGAATATATCCGCAGTCGCCTTGCCTTAGGAGCGGGAGTTCCCTTAAATCGCGATGAGCTGATGGAGGCGCTGCAAATGCTGCAACTCGACCCCCTCATTGCCAACATATCTGCGGAACTAGGGGCTGGAACTCGTCCCGGTTCTAGTATACTATCTGTACAGATAGAAGAAGCCCAAACCTTCTTTATCGACCTCTCCCTCAACAACAGCCGCTCACCCACCATTGGCACCTTCGAGCGGGAAGTAACCCTCACCCAAGCCAACTTATTAGGAGATGGAGATGGTTTCAGTATCAGCTACGGCAATACTGATGGTAGTAATACTATAGATACTAGCTATACCTACCCCCTCAATCCACGGAATGGTACTCTCGGTGTACGGTTCAACACCAACTTTAGTTACGTTATCGAGCCTCCCTTTGACCGAGTTGATATCGATGCCGATTCCCAGTACCTGGAATTCACTTGGCGTCAACCCCTCTGGCAAAATCTAGAAGAAGAATTTGCCCTAGGGTTATCGACAACCTTTCAAGACAGTCAAGTCACAGTTTCTGATACTCCTGTAAATCTGTCTCCAGGAGCAGAAGATGGGAGGACTAGCGTCACTGCCCTGCGCTTTTTTCAGGAATGGACCCAGCGGAGTAACCAGGAAGTCTTTTCCCTCCGCTCCCAGTTTAACATCGGTCTCGGTATCCTGGGAGCAACCGTTAACGAATCAGGCCCCGACAGTACCTTTCTCTCCTGGCAGGGACAAACCCAGTGGGTAAGCCTCATTGCTCCGGAAACCCTATTCATCCTCCAAGGAAATGTCCAGCTAGCTACCCAGTCTCTACTCAGACTAGAGCAGTTTAGCATCGGAGGAGCAGGTACTGTCCGAGGTTACCGCCAGAGTACCTTCCTCTCCGATAACGGACTCCTCGCATCAGCAGAAGTGCGCATCCCCATCGTCCGGTTCCCCGAACTCCAAGGCTTATTGCAAATCGCCCCCTTTGTAGATTTCGGTGCAGCCTGGAACCACTCCGGCAATCCCGAACCCGACCCCGACCCCAATATCCTCGTTTCCACCGGCATCGGCTTACGCCTACGCCTAGGAGATCGCCTTTCGGCTCGTTTCGACTGGGGTATCCCCCTAGTAGATGTTCCCTCAAGCGATCGCACTTTGCAAGAAGAAGGTCTCTACTTTTCTCTTATTTATCGGGTTTATTAGGGAATTGGGAATTGGGAATTGGGAATTGGGGAAGAGATCAGTTAACGCAATGATAAGTTGATCAAAAATCACCTCTCTTACGCAACGACTATGCAAAACCGAGCCTTGGATTTTCCTATTTTGATTGTTGATGCCGACTTCCACTCAGAGAATGCTGCTGGTATTTTCATGCGGAAACTGGCAACGGAACTAGAAAACCTGGATTTCCCAATTTTGAATTA
>JAAHGR010001091.1 GCA_010672425.1 Symploca sp. SIO2E6 | reverse complement strand
GGGAATTGGGAATTGGGAATTGGGAATTGGGAATTGGGAACATAGGAGAAACTCACATTTTGCACCAGTACAAAAATACTGAACAATGGACATCAAAATAATCAATTTCGGTACTGAAAGCGTCCAATCTTATCACTATTGCCTGTTGCAAGAGTGCCTATTGCCTACCTCCACAAGTATATTTCCGGCAGGCGTGCAAGATATCAGTCTAATATAATTCAAATTCGGTTTGGAGTTTCTGGGCGATAAATGCAGCAATAACGGCACTCACAGAAGCTGACACTGCCGCTATTTGCAGCCAAGAACCATCCGTTATAATTGCTAAAGCTGCCAGAGCGATCGCAATTCCGACAAAAGTTGGTTTCAATTGTTTGGTAACTTGATAAGCTCGATGACAAGAGCTACAGAGTTCGGTATGCTTTAAAGAGAGCTCCATCTTTGCCGAACTAGTGCCTTTCGAGGTGGTATAACCGCGATAAAATGGCAAAGCAACACCGAATTGATCCAACCACTGGCGATAAGCGATCGCAAAAGTGTCGCAGGTAGGGAGTGGGGTATAAATTTCTCGCAGATTTTCTCCCAACCGCTCAACTTCTTGCTGTTGTCCTAACCATTGGGGCAAATCCTCTAGCAGGATTTTATTTTGGTTTAAGTGAATCTGCCATCTTGGAGTCAGTTTCACTTGCCAAGTAACAAAGTTGCGATAGCTGCGGGTGAGAATCCGGCATCTGTCCTGGCCAAGGGGGAAGAAATAAAATGCTTGTCCAAAAAACCAACCTCGCTCGGGAATGGGAAAATGTAAATGAGCTAGGGTTGGGGCAACAAAATCAAGATTTCTCCAAGTTTGATTAGGGAGTTTGGTATCCCGAAACCTGCCGCGAAACCCTTCAATTGAACTCTCGATGATTTCCATTTCTAAGGGTTGGGCTTTTTTCCTATTACCTTGGTTACCACGATGGGTAATATGAATATGAGCCGGGTCTAACATATGTTCGATAACATAGCCAATATTGCAAGGCAACTCAGTTATTTTGTCTGAGTGGACAAATCCCGGCTGGTACAAGTTAGGGATAGTGGGGATGCACTCTTCATCAGCAATTTCAGCTTCTCCGGGCCACAGCCAAATCATGCCTTGGCATTCTGTTACTGGAAAAGATTTTACACAGGCATTGGCGGGAATTTTGGCATCAGCAGCTAACTGAGGAATGTGGGCACATTGACCATCACTGCCAAATTGCCAACCGTGATACAGACATTCAATTTTACCATCAATGATTTGTCCTGCGGAAAGTTTTGCTGCACGGTGGGGACAGCGATCCCTTAAGCAAACAAGCTGTTGGTGTTGGTTTCGGAATAAAACGAAAGGTTCATCGTATATGGAAAAGCCATAAGGACGATTTGGCGGTAAATCTCGCACAAAGCAAACCGGATACCAGCAGTTTTTCCAGTTAAAGGTTTGCTCAGTTGCCAGTATTGGTTCAGTATTCAGTTGGGGAGTAGAGGGGAAAGTATTGACAATCATAGGGTCTTTGGGTTTGATATCGAAGTTATTTTAACTTTTTGACAATGCCCACCTTACCACTTCGCGATCGCTTCGCTGGTGTCATAAAGCCTATTCTTGATCCAAAAGCTTCGCTAACGGCATAGCTTCGCTTAAAGCGTAGCCTCTTGTAGAGCAGGCAATCGCGCTAGTGGCGTGGCACGACTAAAACTGTAGGTTGGGTGTAACGTTCGCGTAGCGTCTGGAGTAGGAGAAGTGAAACCCAACGCAACACAGTCCGATGTTGGGTTACGAAGAAAGCTTCACCCAACCTACTTTATTCCATCATTTTAGCTGTGCCACGCTAATAGTGCCGTGACACACTTAAAATGTAGGTTGGGTAGAGCTTTCTTCGTGACCCAACACAACCCGCTCCAACGTTGGGTCTCGTTGCCTCGACCCAACCTACATCTATTCCATCATTTTAGCTGTGTC
>JAAHGR010001090.1 GCA_010672425.1 Symploca sp. SIO2E6 | reverse complement strand
GCCTCCTTGTCCTAATAGGGTTACAATTTGGTAACGATCTGCAATAATTTCACCCTGTCCATGTAATAGTTTCATTTCTAGTCTCCTTGAGGCCAATTACACCAAGAAGTAATAAGTCTTCCAGCTTTGGCTAACAATCATGAGCTAAAGTTAAAGCAGTTTGCTCTGCTATGCTGTACATTGTTGATCCCCCTAAATCCCCCTTAACAAGGGGGACTTTTTTTTACTGTACTTTATTACAGCGCAAAGGGCTGTAAAGCGAATTTTGCTTGGATATGTGCAACGATACTCTTACTGAAGACGCTACAGCCAGATTGGATGTAACTACTTCATTTTCCTGAGCTATACTTTCATGTTAACTGTTAGATGAGGCTTATCTAGTTGATCGTAATTTTTCTTTGCTTTAAACTGGTCAGGCTTTTATAAACTAAGAGTAGGCGATCCCTGTATTGTATAAGCTGCTAGGCATCTAAATTTACTAGTTTTGACTGACGCTCCAGACGCACCAGACGCACCAGACGCGGGGAGGAATTGAGGTTTTTTGTCTTGTTTTCAGAATATACAATTTAAATGCGTATTAGCTTACAACATGGTTTAATTCACATCAAACCCAAAATCCCAATTCTTCATTCTAAATTCTAAATTCTAAATTCTTCCTCGTCCATTCCTTAACCTGCACATCCGAATCGTTTTCGGCTCTATCCTGTAACAAGGATAAAGTATCGGGATGGTTAGGATATTGCTCGATAATAATCTCTAGTGCTATCTTGCGCGGGTTCTCTTCAAAGATTGCCTGACGCTCAAAGGGGTCATTGAGGGCACAGTTACGTAAAAATTCTAACATCCAAGGCTCATCCTTCCAGCCACCAGCGATTTCTTCGATTGCTGTACATCGCACATCCTCATTTTTATCGGATTGAACTAGGTGTTTGAGTAGGGGTAAGGTATCTGGATCATCTTTCCAGCTACGGGCTAATTCTACTACTGTTATACATCGCTCAGACTCATCATCATTTTCATTGGATAAAACCGTTTGTTTGAGCAGGAGTAAGGTATCTGGGTAATTTGGCCATACATTGGCTAATGCACGGACAAATTCTTCTACTCCTGTATGTCGCACAACCCGATAATAATCCGATTGCGACCATTTTTGGAGCAGGGGTAAAGTATCCGGTTCATCTTGCCAGCCACGGGCTATTTCTCGTGCTACTATAGCTTGCACTAACAAACTTTCATTAGATTGCGTCTGTCGTTTGAGCCAAGGTAAAGTATCTGAGTCATCTTTCCAGCCACAGGCTATTTCTTCCATTGCTGTTTGTCGCACAATCCAATTTTCATCAGATTGCGCCTTTTGTTTGAGCCAAACTAAAGTATTAGGGTCATCTTTCCAAGCACCAGCTATTTTTTGCATTCCTATTTGTCGCACACTCCAACTTTCATCAGATTGTGCCTTTTGTTTGAGCCAAGGTAAGGTATCCGGTTCATCTTTCCACCCATAGGCTGTTTCTCTCACTGCGACATATCGCACAATCCAACTTTCATTAGATTGCGCCTGTTGTTTGAGCCAAGCTAAAGTATCGTAGTCATCTTTCCAGCCGCCAGCTATTTCTTCCACCGCTATATATCGCACAAACATAAAGTCATTAACTTGCGACTGTTGTTTGAGCCAAGCTAAAGTATCGGTGTCATTTTTCCAGCCACCAGCTATTTTTTTCATTGCTATTTGTCGCACATTCCAACTGTTATTAGATTGTGCCTGTTGTTTGAGCCAAGGTAAAGTACCCGAGTCATCTTTCCAGCCATAGGCTATTTCTGACACTGCTGTAACCCTTGCAGGCCAACTGTTATTACACTACCCCAGACTCTCCTCCGATTCGTCGCACTGTCTCCGTCAGCAAAAACCAACTCAATCAGGCAATTGTCAGCTTCCGCCAAGCCTTACGCAATCCCAACTCCGATGCCAAACCACCGGCACAG
>JAAHGR010000109.1 GCA_010672425.1 Symploca sp. SIO2E6 | reverse complement strand
TGTTTGTTGTTTGTTGTTTGTTGTTTGTTGTTTGTTGTTTGTTGTTTGTTGTTTGTTGTTTGTTGTTTGTTGTTTGTTGTTTGTTGTTTGTTGTTTGTTGTTTGTTGTTTGTTGTTTGTTGTTTGTTATTTGTTGTTTGTTGTTTGTTGTTTGTTGTTTGTTGTTTGTCTCTTATTACTTAGACACTGCCGTTGGCCCCCCAGGATGGTTCGCAGATTATCTCTTTGTTAACCACAGGATAGACAAATAGGCTTTCTTCTGTGGTTACCTACCACCTACCACCTAACACCTAACACCTAACACCTAATCAAGCCATTTCTGGAGACTGGAGCAAATCACTAATGGTTTGTTGCATTTGAGCGATCGCTTGTAGTTGATAGTCACCAGTTTCCTGAATTTGATTAAGAGTATTAGCGATTGTTTCTAGCTTCTGCCGGATTTGATGAAGATTCTCCTGGGTTGGCTCTAGGGTCTCTCGGTAGACATTCACCTTGCCCCAAAGTTCAGCTGCCAATACCTTGATTGACTGCCAGTTTTCCTCCAGTTGCTGTAGTTCAGCCAGCTTAGTGTCTTGGTCCTTAGCCAACTGCTCAACTAATCCTTCGGCTTGGTTGATGCTCCCTCGCATCTGCTCAACCTCACTTTCGAGTTTTTTGAGGGTCTCCTCCTGTTGTTGTCGTTGTATCTCCAATTGGCTGAGCACTGGTCCTAGGTCAATCTTCTGATTGTCAGAACCATTGCTTTCTGCTATTCCTTGCCTGCGGCGCAATACGCGCTGATGCTGATTGAGAATCTCTTCCCGCTCCCGCAAATTTCGGCGGGAACCCACCAAAGACTCATCCAGCAGTTGGTAGCCATCTTGCTCATCTACGAGTTCTGACTCCAGAGCAATGCGATCGTACTCACTAGCATTGTTAATCTTGACTTGTACTTCTTCAATAGCTTGGCGTTGGAGGGTTAGCTCTTCTTCTTGATCATTGACAAAGCGCTTGACCTTTTCCAATTCCTGCTCCAAATTCTTCACCATCTCCTCTAGTTCACCCAAAGGCATCTTTTCCAGGGCTTCAATATCCACCTTTTGGCTAATCTTGACATCAGCTGATGTGGTAGCCAAGCGGGTAAGTTCCTGGTGTAACTCCTGGTATTTTCGCAGCTGTAGACTCAGCAGATGGGCAGAATCTTGCTTCATTGCCAGAGAATTTTGCTGCACCTTCAATTCGGCTTTCGCCTGCTCAAAAGATACCTGGGTTTGCTCCAACTCCTGCTTGCGTTTTTGGAGCTCTTCACCTTGAAGATCTGCCTCGGCTTGTGTTTGCTCAGCTTCTGCTGTTTGTTGCTCTAACTGTTGCCAGTGATGATCCAGTAGCGACTGCTGATGGTTAACTAATTCAAATCCCAGATTCAGTTGTTCCCGCACTTCATCTGTCGGCGCAACTGCTCCTGAGAGGCGCTCTAGCAATTGCTGAATTTCACTCGCTTGGCTCTCATCCAAGCCAACTGAACCCTGAAATTCAGCTTGTTGTTCTTCAAAACGTTGCCGCTCACCCTCAAGATGTTGCCATGCCCCCTGCAACTCTTGGGATTTGCGCTCGAATTCTTCTTGACGTTTGGCGGCTTCCTCTTTCTCGCCTTCAAGCTCTTGACGTTGCTGATCTAATTGTTCAAGTTCTTCCTCCTTCGTCTGTAGCTGTTCATCCCAAGACTGGAGATCCATCTCTCTGCTATTGAGTTCCTGACTCTGAAAAGTCAAAGACTGCTTCCATTGTTCAATCTCTTCTTCCTGAGTTTTCAGCTTTTCCAGCTTCGGAGAAAGACTTTGTAGCTCTCTGACCAAACGACTTGTTGCTGGCTCGATTTCTCCCTGTACTTGTCGGTTGGCATTGAGGTTGACAATTATTAGGACTCCGCTTTCAAAACTATTTGCTCCTTCGGCAGGCACTAATTCGTCACCAGGTACCGCACTCCAACTCTCACCCCGCTGACAAGCCAGCAGTTTTAGTTCGGCCTTACCCCCACCAAAAACTCCACCTTTCTGCTTTTGTACTTCTGCTAAATACAGCACACTGCTTGTCCTCTTTACGTCTGTTGTGCCCAATTTTTAGAGTAAATCAACTTAAGCTAGAGCTAAGAGCTGTCTCCTTAACTCCAGTTGAGTAAGACCACGCCGCCAAAACAATAAAGCATATTCCTTATTTTCAACTGAGTAACCCTGTATTCACAATTTCTCAAACATTACAATTAATTATAAATTGCTACAAAAAATTACAACTACCTCATTAATACCAGCCTTCCCCGCTCTGATGCAAGCCCAGCTAGAAAGAGAGCAGCTACAGCACCACACCCTGCTTAGTATAGAATTTCATAAATCCATTTTCCTCAAAAGCTGCTGAAAATCGACAGGTAGTTAGTATATTGTAAAGAAAAATCAATATATAGTGAAGTGTATCTGTAAGTCAAATCTTAAATTAGACTAAATATATTGGAATTTCGGTATTTACTGCTTACACTCAGGTGCTTGGCAGCTTGAGCTTAGTGCGATCTCCAATTGCATACCTAACTTGAGCCATCACTCGGCTAACAAACAGTCAATGTACTACATATAACCGGTAAAAATTCACATGGTGTAATTTAGTCATAAGGTCCTTAGGAGCGTATTTTCCTTACAAATGCAGGGAACGTTGAATGAAATTGATATCCGTAGCATCCTGCAACTGATCGAGCTAGGTCAGCGAACAGGTGAACTTTTGGTCGAGGCTTACAGCTCTCACCCCTTGAGCAGTGTGAATGTTGATTACACGATCACTCACCCCCACCAGCAAGCTACATCACAAAGTACTGGACCTTTTTGGTTAGTCTTTTTCCTCAATGGGCAGATTGCCTATGCGGCACAAAGCGATGGTAACTTATCACGCCTGCGTGATTATCTACACCCTTATAAAGCTAATGCTGCTTTGGATCACTTAGAATATCCCTCAATTGCTTCTACGAACGCACCGGAATACGGTTATCTGTGGGTTTTGCTGGAGAAGCATCTACTCACGCCAGCCCAAGGGCGTAGCATTCTCCAAAGTATGGTGCATGAAACACTCTTCGACCTTCTTAGCCTCCATCATGGTTACTTTGTCTTCGAGATTAGTCCAGCTTTAGCACCGCAACTGACGACCCTAGAGATTGCTCCACTGGTAACCAAAATTATGAAGCAAGTGCAGGAGTGGAAGCAATTTAATCCACATATTCAGTCCCCCAACCAATGTCCGATGATTGCCGATCGTCCCCAGCTAAAGGCTTCCCTGCCCGCCAACGCTTTTAAAAGCCTTGATCGTTGGTCAGACGGCAAGACTTCTTTGCGTAAAATGGCTCGCTACCTGAATCGGGATCTCATCACAGTAGCAAGAGCAATTTATCCCTATGTCCAAAAGGGATGGATCCAATTGCTCCTGTCAACAGCCAACAATCCATCTACTATGCCCTGGGAGTGGGAGTTAAAAACTGCCAAAAGAGCTCCTCGTATTGTCTGTGTTGATGATAATGTAGCAGTGGGAAAGACTGTAGAGCAGATTTTACAAGCCAAGGGCTATGAAATCACAGCAATTCAGGATCCCCTGGAAGCTCTGAGGCTCATCTTCCCACTCCAACCAGACTTGATACTCTGTGACCTTGCTATGCCTAAACTAGATGGCTATGAGCTTTGTGGAATGCTGCGCCAATCTACTGCCTTTCGGCAGACCCCAATTATAGTACTTACGGGTAAAGATGCTTTTATTGACCGAGTTAGAGCCAGAATGGTAGGGTCAACAGATTACTTGACCAAACCTTTTGGAGCTAGTGAGCTGTTGCTGCTAGTGGAGAGATACCTTCACAGTTCCGTCACTAACAGATTAGAGCAGGAACTGGAAAAAACTGATATTACTAGGTCAGCCTCTCTCTAAGGAGGTCTAAGGAAGCCCACTACAACTCTTACAAAGATCATAAATTATTATTAAAGACTTATGAGGGATACTTTACTCATTAACGGTTTAAGCTTAAAGCCTAAATTCATATTCGGGTTCACCCAACTCAAAGGCTAGTCAGGTAGGGAGTTATGAGCACAGTTCTGGTTGTAGAAGATAGCCTTGCACAACGGCAGATGATCTCAGACCTACTCAAAGGAAGTGGGTTGAAAGTTACTGTGGCCAGTGATGGCCAAGAAGCTTTAGAACGCATTAATCAGTCTTTTCCTGATGTAGTGGTATTGGATATTGTTATGCCTCGGATGAATGGTTATGAGCTTTGTCGCCGTCTCAAGTCCGATCCCAAAACTCAGAATGTACCGGTAGTCATGTGTTCTTCCAAAGGGGAAGAATTTGACCGTTATTGGGGCATGAAACAAGGTGCAGATGCCTACATTGCCAAACCCTTTCAGCCAACAGAGCTCATTGGAACGGTAAAACAGCTGCTGAGAGGATAGATAGATAAAGTGATACACAGGTATTCAAGGGAATGGTTGGTAACCCAGACTTTTTAACTGGCAGTGGTCAAGATCAAGCTCCAGAATTTCAAGAGTTAGAAACTCCTGAAGGCGAGCTACACTTGCGTTTTTTCGTTCCTTCTAGTCAAGAATTTGCTCTGCCTGCTACTGGTATTAGAGAAGTGCTCTCCATATCACCAGATTGGATCACTGCCATTCCCAATTCTTCTCCCTTGCTATTGGGGACAATCAATTTTCGTGGGCAGGTGATTTGGGTATCAGATCTAGGTCAGTTTCTAGGGGATACGACGATGTTGAATACAGATCGTCCAGAAATTAACATTATTGTCATCGAAGACCAAGAAACAATGCTGGGACTAGCAATTGACCGGATTGGGGAGATGGACTGGCTTGATCCTGAACAGTTACAGATGCCAAACAATGTTCCAGACAGTATGGCTCCCTTTTTGCGGGGGGAGTGGTTGTTAGATGAAGAGTCTAATCGATATTTGCTACTACTAGAGCAGGTAGCAATTCTGAGATCAGCACGATGGGCAGCATAAACTTAAGCGATATAAGCAAAAAGATAGCAAAAGGTTAGTACTTTGAAGGCAGGAGGGAGGAGGAAAGAAAGTTTGTAAGTTTCACTGGTGGGTTATTTCCGCCGTGCTGCACTAGTTTTTTTTTTCTGACAACAACCGGGAGGAGGCACATGGCATCAAGTAAGAATTATACACAGGAATATAAAGAAGCCGAAATGGCTTATATGCAAGGCAATTACCAAAATGCCGCTACGGTTATTGACCGATTAATTGAGGACTATCCGGATAACCCAAGTGTGCTCTTACTTAGGGGGCATATCTACTGCTATGGATTACAGCAGTATGATGTAGCACGGGAGCAGTACCAGTCGGTAAAGGAGCTAACTGATGAACCAGATTTTGTTAGTTATGCCAACGACGGTCTAGAACACGCTAATCAAGCAACTCATAGCTCAAATACAGCAGATCTACTCGGGTCATCAGAAGATTTTGAGTTTGATGAACCAGAACTTGGTGAAACTGATGACATGAGTCTATTTGAGAGTAACCTAGCAGGAATCAGTTCCCAGAGAGCGACGACAGACTCTGGTAAATTGAATGAGGCACAGACTCCTGAAACCCAGCAAGAATTGGACGATGATGATCTGGGAAATTTTGACCTAGCCAGTCTAGATTTTGATGAAGATCCCAGTGAGGATTGGGAAGTTGGATCGTCTTCTGAATCCTTTGAAGAAAATCCTTTTGGAATTTCCCAGAGCGATTATAGTGTACTCGAAGCAACCGATGGCGCTACGAATGAAGATCCCTTTGCTTTTGCTCCGGTTGGGGATGAAAGTGACGAGCCTCAGGCTTTGAGAGATCCATCAAATGATTTTGAACTCGACAGCAATGTTCTCAATTCTGCCGAACAATACCAGCAGGCAGAAGAATTCTCTCATAATGATAATGACTATCAAGAGGTCACAGCAGCAACTTTTGTGATGCCTCTAGGGGGAGGAGAAGATTTCCATCAGGCACAGACTCATGAAGATAGCTCAGAGCAATTTTCTGAAGCAGAATCGCTATTTGATGATAGTGAATTTTCAGATGAAGCAGGCGAGAAGTCTCTCCATAATGACAATCCCATAAATGAGCAGTACAACTCCAACCCAGTCATGGAAGAAAAAACCTTCTTGATGAACTCAGAAGGACTTGGGAGTGAGAGTGCCTTTTCTACAACAGATCAGACTCAGATAACAGATAGAGATGACTTGGGGTACTTCAGTGAAGATGATTCACCATTTGTTGACTCCTCTGAAGAGAGTGGCCATATTGAGGACGAGCCAACCTATGGAGAGCCAGATCCGTCTTTTAGCTCTACCTATAATCAGAATGGATTCAACTCCCAAGATAGCTTTGATTTTGAGAGCTTTGATCAAGCTTATGGCGACGTCTCTTTCGAGATGGACGAAGTTACGGAATCAGAAGATGGCCCCCTTTCAGCCATTGAGGCATCGCCAAGTTCAAGAGATGGTTTTCTAGATGATTTTGATGTATTTGACGATGACTTAAGTCCAATCCCTGATTTCTCTCTAGGGGATCGAGAAGATATTTCCATAGGAAGTACTGCTTCCTCTAGTTTTGATTACCACAGCACTGGTGGGATGATTTCGGAAATTACCGGTGGTATCGGGTTGAGTGACAATACCGATAGTTCTCTGAGAGCCGAAGAGGAGATGTTTAACTTCGGTACAACCGCAGAACAGATCCCGATATTTAACCAAACTAAAGATAGTGAGCATGAGGTTGTCCCCACTGGGGAACAAGGCTTTCTAGCTCCATTTGAAAATGCCCCACTGCAACAGAAACAGTTAATGACGGCTGGCGCAGCAGGAATTGTTTCAGCAGTAGTGGTAGCATTGGCAAGTTTTGTATCAGCTAGCATAGCAGGGGACAGCAAACCAGTAGTAGCTCATCTACGCAATACTGGCTGGGCGATGACAGCAGCAGCAGGACTTGGTAGTTTTGGTACCGCTCTAGCTCTTGGTAGAATCACAACCAAACAGATTAAATCGGCAACTGCTGATCTACAAACCCAATTTGACGCTGTATGTCAGGGTAATCTCAATGCTCACGCTACAGTTTACTCAGAAGACGAATTTGGTCAGTTGGCGGCTGGATTTAACCAAATGGCACGAGTTATTCTAACTACTACTAGTGAAGCTCAAAGGAAGGCAGAAGAACAAGAACAGGCCAAAGAAGACTTGCAACGTCAAGTGATTAGGTTGCTGGATGATGTTGAAGGAGCGGCACGGGGGGATCTGACGGTACAAGCAGAAGTGACAGCCGATGTTTTAGGAGCAGTTGCTGACTCCTTTAACCTGACAATTCAAAACTTGCGGGAAATTGTACAACAGGTAAAGCGAGCAGCTCAAGATGTCACTAGAGGCTCCACCGATAGTGAGTCATTTGCCCGCAGTTTGTCTAGTGATGCCTTACGGCAAGCTGAGGAATTAGCTGTTACCCTGAACTCAGTCCAGGTGATGACCGACTCGATTCAGCGGGTAGCTGAGGCAGCTAGGGAAGCAGAGGAAGTGGCTCGCTCAGCATCGGCAACGGCTCTCAAAGGGGGTGAAGCGGTAGAACGTACCGTGGCCGGGATTTTACAAATCCGAGAGACAGTAGCAGAAAGTACGCGCAAAGTCAAGCGTCTAGCGGAATCATCCCAGGAAATTTCTAAAATTGTGGCAGTTATTTCGACGATCGCCTCCCGCACAAACTTGTTGGCTCTCAATGCTAGTATCGAGGCAGCCAGAGCTGGGGAAGCGGGTCGAGGCTTTGCTATTGTTGCTGATGAAGTGCGACAACTAGCAGATAGGTCAGCCAAGGCTCTCAAGGATATTGAAGCTATTGTCTTGCAAATCCAGAGTGAAACCGGCTCAGTGATGACAGCCATGGAAGAAGGCACCCAGCAGGTAATTGATGGTACAAAAAGGGCAGAACAGGCAAAACGGGCACTTGAAGATATTATTCAAGTGTCTAATCGTATTGATGCCTTAGTGCGTTCGATTACAGCTGATACTGTAGAGCAGACGGAAACTTCCCGTGCCGTAGCCCAGGTAATGCAGTCTGTAGAGTTAGCAGCTCAAGAAACCTCCCAGGATGCCCTCAGGGTATCTGGTTCCCTACAAAATCTTGTAGGAGTCGCACGGGATCTGCTAGCTTCTGTCGAACGCTTTCGTGTGGAATCCAATGAAGGTAAGTAGTTAGGTGTTAGGTATTAGGTGGTAGGTGGTAGGTATTAGGTGGTAGGTGGTAGGTGTATAGTATTACACAGTTATTTTAGGACACATTGACTCAAAACTTGTTACTTATTACTTGTTACTTATTACTTATTACTTGTTACTTCAAATTACAATGAGTAAAACTGCTATTCGTTCCGGCTTGGGGTTGTGGGCTGAGCGCCTGCTAGCAGCGATTTTCCTGGCTGGCCAAGTTATGCTCCATATCCTTAAAGGGAAAATCCATAAAGGCAATACCCTTAGCCAAATGGCAGTGGCTGGCCCAGAGTCACTGATGATTGCTATGCTCACTGCTACCGTTATAGGTATGGTATTTACTATTCAAGTAGCACGAGAATTTATCAACTTTGGTGCTGCTAATCTGGTAGGAGGGGTTTTGGCTTTGGCCTTGACTCGTGAACTCTCACCAGTTCTGACTGCGGTAGTTTTGGCAGGACGGGTAGGCTCGGCATTTGCTGCTGAAATTGGTACGATGCGGGTAACAGAGCAAATTGATGCTCTTTATATGCTTAAAACTGACCCTATTGATTACCTGGTGATTCCTCGCGTTATTGCTTGCTGTTTGATGCTGCCGGTGTTGACGATTATTTCGATTATCCTCGGCATGGTTGGGGGACTGGTGATTGCTACTGGTAATTACGGTATTTCCCAGATTGAATTTCTGGATTCGGCCAATCAACTTCTCAGTATCTGGGACTTATGCTCCGCTGCCATTAAAGCTCTTTTTTTTGGGGGGTTGATTGCGGTAATTGGTTGTAGTTGGGGGTTGACTACAACTGGTGGAGCAAAAGGGGTGGGACAATCGACAACTACTGCTGTTGTTACCGCTTTGCTCGCAATATTTATTTCTAACTTTTTCTTGTCCTGGGTGATGTTTCAAGGCACTGGTAATTCATTGACGTGACGTTTAGGAAGAGAAGTCCTCATGAAAAAATTTTCACCACCATGCATGAAAGTAGCCTATTCCCAATTCCCAATTCCCAATTCCCAATTCCCCATCCCCAATCCCCCATTAAGAATTTAACTTGCTGCTACTGATATTGAGGAAGGTTGAGGGGGTTTACTACTCTGTCGCAGCGGAATCTCAATCAGAAATTCTGAACCTTGCCCCGGTACTGACTCACAGCGTAAGCTACCTTCATGCCTTTCTACAATAATTTTATAACTGATCGATAGCCCTAAACCAGTTCCTTTTCCTACTGGCTTGGTCGTAAAAAAAGGGTCAAATAGTTGCTTTTTGATCTCTTCTACTATCCCTGGACCATTGTCGGCAATGGAGATAGTAACTTGCTCGGGAAATGAGACTGTTGTGCGAATCCAAATCTTGGGTTTTACAGTGATTTTCCCACTGCTGATTGACTCTTCCAATGCATCAATGGCATTACTAATCAGATTCATGAAAACTTGATTAAGCTGAGAAGGATAGCACTCCACTAATGGTAGCTCACCATATTCTTTAATTATTTCCATCTTGTAATTACCACTTTTTCCCTTCAAGCGGTTGTTGAGGATTAACAAAGTACTATCTATCCCCTCATGGATATCTACTTCTTCCATTTGTAGTCGATCCAAACGGGAAAAGTTCCGTAAGCTCAGCACTAAATTGCGAATGCGCTCTGCTCCAGTTTGCATTGAGGAGAGAGTTTTCGGCAAATCCTCAATAATAAAATCCAAATCAACAGCTTCAGCATAAGCCTCAATTACGGGGAGTGGTTTGGGATAATGATCTTGATAAAGGTTTACCAAGCCTAGTAAGCTTTCAATGTATTCTTTTGCATAGTGTATGTTGCCGTAAATAAAACTTATGGGATTGTTGATTTCATGAGCTACTCCAGCTACCAGGGTACCTAAAGTAGACATTTTTTCACTTTGTACTAACTGCGATTGGGAAGAATGCAGTTCATTAAGAGCCTTCTGAAGTTGTTGAGCTCGAGCTGTAGCTAAGTCAGCAGCAGTACGGCTTTGCTCGAATAGTTCCGCTTGTTCGATCGCGTTGGCCAATTGATCAACTACAGATGTAATTAATTCTACCTCGCCTTCATCCCAGGGGTGGGGTGCTTGGAAATGTTCACAAACAACTACCCCCATTTGTTGAGAACGAGTCTGAATTGGAGCAACTAATAGGGCTTTCACTTCCAATTCTTCGAGGCGGGAACGAATAGCCTCATCTAGTTGCCAATCGGTAGAGATGTCGTTGATACAGAGCACAGAAGGTTGCTGAAGTAGTTGAGTTAATAATGACTCAATCTCTCCAACTATGCTGTAAGATTTCAGCTCTATTGGTAGGGTTGATTCACAAGCTCTTTGCTTTAATTCCCAATCAGGGGGGTTAGACGATTTGTGACACCAAAAGAACTGACAGCAATCAATTTCCAGCATATTGCGGATTTCGACAACTGCACTTTGCAAAATTTTGTCTAAATCTAAAGAGATACGGATTTGGCTAGACAGACGACGTTTGAGTAGTTTTTCCTGTGTTTTTGATTGCAGCAGTGCTTCTTGAGTTTGGAGTAGTTGGTTATTGGTGGCACGTAATTGAGCCATTGTCTGTTCTAGCTGGCAGTTGTATTGAATCGAATGGGTTACTTCCGCTAGTAAATCAAAGATAACTGGGGGTATTTTGTCTCCAAATTCTTCAATACCTAACCAAGGTTGGGGTTTAATTAAACCGTTACTAGTGAAAACTACCTGAAGTTGACCATCATGCAAAATTTTGCCAATGTGGCAATGCTTCCACAGATGATGGTTTTGTTCAACACAAACTATTCCCCCTGGTGCGTTAAAAGTTTGTCCGTAGGCAGCTTCCCGCACTAATTCCACTTCCAAAGAACCTGCTGTTTCTACTGCTTGTTTCCAGAGGTAAACTTGAAAATAGGCAGCTTCTATCGGATCACTAGTCACTCGTTGTTGACCATACCGACGCCGAAAATTTTCAACAAAGGTATGATTAGTTGGTGTGTCGAGACTCTGAAAATAGCTCCAGCTAGTGTAGTGACCCGTAGCAGACGAACCAATCCTACGGAGTTCTTCTTCCCCGACACTGATGGCCATAATTGGTATATCTTGAGCGGTGATGCCAGCAGCTTGGTACTGTTGGTAGAATGTCAGATTGCTGTCGCCGTTGAGGGTACTGAAAACGACATCGGGTCTGGCAGACTTGATTCTTTGGATTATTTCCTCAAACTCCGTCGCTCCCAAGAAAACGTACTCTTCCCCAACCAGTCCACCACCTTGGCGTTTGAGCTGGGCTTTAATCAGCTTGTTGGCAGTACGGGGAAAAACATAATCAGATCCGATGAGATAGAAGCTTTTGCCTTGGTTTTGGAGTAACCAGTCAACTGCTGGTTCTACTTGTTGATTGGGGCAGGTTCCACTATAGAAAATATTGGGAGAGCATTCGAGTCCTTCGTATTCAACGGGATACCACAATAGGGAATTGAGTTCTTCTAAAACTGGTAAAACAGCTTTGCGACAAGCGGAAGTCCAGCCACCGAAAATCGTGGCAACCTTGTCTTGCTCAATCAGCTTTCTGGCTTTGAGGGCAAAAGTGGTTGGCTCAGATGCTCCATCTTCAATCACAGGTTCAATCTTTTTTCCGAGGATACCACCAGCTGCGTTAATTTCTGCGATGGCCATTAGTTCAGCGTCTTTTAAGGAATCCTCGCTAATGGCCATCGTTCCACTCAGGGAATGAAGAATGCCTACAGGTATAGCGTTTTGTTGAATCATCATTGAACTTTTACTAGGATTGGTTTTATTTCAAGGCACATCGTCGGATGCTCATACCACTTTTTGCCTTGCAAACCCTTTTGAGCATGTTATATCATGTCTGCCTAATTACCTATAATAAAAACTTCTCCGCGTCTGGAGCGTCAGCCTTAACGATAAGTATTTAACCGGACATAATATTAGGGTTTTTCTCCCTCAGCTGTCAGGTGTCTTCTCCAAACACCCGGTGGTTCTCCCCAGATTTGGCATCACAGGATAGATGATAACTTGAACAAAATCCAGGAAATTGCTAATTGGCTCCAGCTTTTCTGTGATTTTTGCGAGAAATCTGAAGATATTGCTGTTGAAATTACAGTTAATAATGCACCCGTGAAGTGTCACTAGCAGTAAAATTGGAGTTCAATAGCTGTAGGGATAAAATCTTGCTGTTGCTTCCATTGCCTACTGAACTGGGAAAACTTTAGGTATTTATACTAAACTTTTCCTGAAAAAATCCCTACAACAGCTATTTAATCTTGACACATAAATTAAATTTAACCTAATTGCGAAAATTATTTGTAGCAATTTTTACTTTTATTTTGTAACTTGTGGGCTGTGCGGAGGATTTGCCCTGCTAAGATTGCTGCACCAAACCCATTATCAATATTCATGACACCGATGCCCGATGCACAAGAGTTGAGCATGGTCAACAGTGCGGCAATACCATTGAAACTCGCACCATAGCCGACACTCGTAGGTACGGCAATCACTGGACAGTCGGCCAAACCACCTACAACACTAGGCAAGGCTCCCTCCATACCGGCGACGACAATTAAAACATCTGCTTGGGCAATGACATGGGAGTTGGTCAGCAAGCGATGGATGCCTGCCACTCCTACATCCCACAAACGGTTAACTTGAAAACCCGATAGTTCAGCAGTTATGGCTGCTTGTTCGGCTACTGGTAAATCTGAGGTTCCAGCACTGATTACTGTAATCAATCCTGGATGTTTTGACTCTAAGTTTTCCGGAACCAGGGCACAGATTTGTGCCATCGGGTAGTATTGGAGTTGGGGTAGTTGGGCTTGCAATTGGGTAAAGATTTCTGGAGCAATCAAAGTTGCCATAATTGGCAGGTCTTGACCTACTTCCCGATTTTTGCATCTCATCGCCTCGATAATTTGCACAATTTGTTCGGGGGTTTTTCCTGCTCCCCAAATCACCTCTGGAAAGCCATTTCTTAAACTCCGGTGATGATCAATTTTGGCAAAGTCTCCTACTGTCTCAAAACCAAAGTTCTTCAGTTTACCTAAAGCCTCATTAGGGGTAGTTTGTCCAGCAGCTACCGCTTCTAGTAACTTTTGCAAGATTTCTTGATCCATAATTGATTAGGGAAGGTAATTAGGGTTGTCCCTGATCTTTCCCTTCAGTTAGTTCAGCAACTTGAGTAAATACTTAGTAGTAATACAGGGGTAGGCAGTTTACCCTTCCTAAAAATATACTAGCAAAAAATAATCGCGATCGCAACCAAGGCAGTCCCGATGAAATTTTTTTTTCACCACCATGCCTGAAAACCCCTCTCTGCCCTCATTTTAGCTTTACTAGAGAAGCGGCCAATTCACTATACTGCTTCTTGCTATAGATAGAATCTACCATCAGGGTTTGAATTTCAATATGCTCACTCAGAATATTATAAAACTCAAACAGTTGATTTTGCCAATTTAAGTAGTAAGCCCCCACTTCCTCATCATTTCCTATCGCTTCAAGATACTGAGACCAAGCCGTATTTCTATAAAGCTTAGTAGATGCTACAGCCTGACTAATCAGAGAGTCGGGCAGCTTCAGAATCACTACCGAGAAGCCTAGTACTGCCAAACGATGATAAATATTTATGATTCTGGATTCATCTTGAGCATTTAAAGACCATAAATTCATTGTTTTCAGATTGGCATAATGACTCCCTAAAAACCTTTCCACAGTAGAGTCAATAACCGCATTACCTTCGTTGTTACAGAATTTACTGTCAGATTTCCAAGAGGCAATAATTTCTAATTTATCAACAATATTAGAGGCCAAGTCAATTGTAGCTTGTGCTGTCAGGGAGCGCTTGGCTTTCTTATCTTCTAGAATACGTTCGGTGTAATGTTCGCTAATGCAAACCTTGGTTCTGGCAGGATGTCTATTAGCCAATATCTGTTGTAGTTCTTGGATAAATGTGGTTTTACCAGAAGCTACAACTCCTTCAATAATCCAGCCGCTGATATGTTTTACCATGATATTGTTCTCTTGGGGGTACTAGAATCGGGTTGCGATCACAGCAGATCCCCCACTTCTTAGTTGAACCTGTGATTAATCAAGGTAAACCGGTAGAAGAAGTCGGGGATCTATCATCGGGTTGTGATCGCAGCAGATCCCCCACTTCTTAGTTGAACCTGTGATTAATCAAGGTAAACCGGTAGAAGAAGTCGGGGATCTATCATCGGGTTGTGATCGCAGCAGATCCCCCACTTCTTAGTTGAACCTGTGATTAATCAAGGTAAACCGGTAGAAGAAGTCGGGGATCTATCATCGGGTTGTGATCGCAGCAGATCCCCGACTTCTTGGTTGAACCTGTGATTAATCAAGGCAAACCGGTGGAAGAAGTCGGGGATCTCTCATTTGGTGCGATCGCGCCGATCCCCGACTTCTTGGTTGAGCCTGTGATTAATCAAGGCAAACCGGTGGAAGAAGTCGGGGATCTCTCATTTGGTGCGATCGCGCCGATCCCCGACTTCTTGGTTGAGCCTGTGATTAATCAAGGCAAATCGCTAAAAGAAGTCGGGGATCTAGAATTGAGTTGACTTTGTTCTTATTTTTTGCTATATTCTATAATCGAAAGGTGTGCGCACGTATATAGTAGTTGATACAGACCTGATTTTCACGAGGTATACCTTTCCAAAAGTATCCATTCACCCTCAACAACTGCTGTTACTCCTCCCGGCAAGGAGGAAGTTCGAGAACGATTGGGGGCGGTGATTAAAGCTGTTAGTTCTTCAATTTGCTCAAAGCTAGGAGCTTTTGGTTGGAGCCCATGAAGTAACTGCCGGATGACACGACGTTGCAGGGCGAGAGGTGCTTGCCGCAAACTCAAGCGATTCAGTTTGACCAGGGTATCTGCTGCTTCTCTACTAACTTCTACAATTGCTTCCTGCCGCAGCTGATAGGCTGCTTCTTCGAGGTATTCCACATCTGCTCGAAGGAGTTCAGCCGTTTGAGATAGAGCTGTTTCCACTTGGGGGTTGAAATTATTCTTTAAATATGGTAAAAGTTCTTGACGGATACGGTTACGGGCATATTTGAGATTCTGATTGTAGGCATCTAACCAAATCGGCAGGTGTTGCTGCTGGCAGAATCTGAGAGTTTCAGCACGAGTCACTTCCAGGAGGGGACGCACTAGCCGGAGTCCAGGAGCCAGAGGACGTTGCCAGGTTAGAGCTGCTAGACCATCGGCTCCTGCACCTCGAATGAGATTATAGAGGAAGGTTTCTGCGCGATCGCTTTTGGTATGACCTGTAACCACATTTGGATAGCCATTAGTAGAGGCAATCTCAATTAGAGCCTGATAGCGCCATTGCCTTGCTGCTGCCTCACTGGTGTTGATCTCAGAAGCTATTTGCTTGATAAATGGTAGCTCCCACCCATGGGCAATTTGTTCAACATGAGCAGCAATTCCCTCATCCTTAGGCCAACGATGATCACAGTGAGCAATAGCTAGCTGCCATCCCCACTTTGGTTGTAAATCCAACAGTAGCTTAGTTAGGCAAAGAGAATCTTGCCCACCGGATACCGCTATTAACACTGGCTGGTGCTGCTTCAATAGTTGTCGTTGGCGTAGGTTTTGATGTAGCCTTGCATGAAGAGGTGTCCAATTGTTGTTATGTAACATTGTTGCCGAGATGTGCCTAACGGCGCAGGGAGCAGGGAGCAGGGAAGACAAGGGAGACAAGGGAGACAAGGGAGACAAGGGAGACAAGGAAACAATTCTCAATTCCCAATTCCCAATTCCCAATTCCCAATTCCCAATTCCCAATTCCCAAT
>JAAHGR010001089.1 GCA_010672425.1 Symploca sp. SIO2E6 | reverse complement strand
GAGATATTTTTGCTCTTCAGCAACTGTAGCATTTTAAACTTTGTAGAGATGATTTTCTTGCGACTGATTCTTAAAAACAATGTTTCTGTAGAGAGAGTAGAGACTCTAGCATGGGAAAGAGACTGGTACTTGCACGATTTCATACCGCCTACTGATGAAGAAGTTTATGAGCAAATATGGTTGACTCAGGATGAAAATACCAGCATCCATTATGTTGAAGATCCTTTGATTGGCATACGCTATTTATTCATTGATGGATTGAATCAAGTAGAAATATGCGATAAAATCAGTTCATCTCTAGATATTTTCAGAAGAGAAGAGATTTTTAACATGGTACATACAGCTGTATCAGCAGAAGAGTATGTTCGGGCAATATACCATGTTGGAATAATAGCAAATCATGATTACAACATGGAAATATTTGAGATTTTTAAGCTTGCCTTCGCTCACCCGGAAACCAAAGTTCGTAATGCGGCAATTCTTGCAACTGCTTATGTCGGCTGGAGAGAGTTTGAAGAGCTTTTGAGAGATATAATAGATTGTGATCCTGAAGAAAAAGTGAGAGATTTTGCCAACTTTACGCTCAAAAGTCTTCAATCAAAAAATTGGGAGCCAAATTTAAATGACTCTCCTAGACTGGTTATAGTATGATCACTCGATTATGTAGTGCGATCTGCTTGCAGCAGCGCTTCGCGATCGCAGCTAATGTAGGGTGGGCAAATTGAATATGTTCAACAATTGGACTAATAAATGAGGCATTTTTGCCCACCAATCCTCCTTCGGGGAGAAGACTGTGGTGGGCATTGTAAGCAAATCATCTTGTCACTGTTGTATATTTTTGACAATGCCCACCCTACGGCAAGATATTTTTGCTTGTAGTAGACTGATGCAGTGATCGCATGGTCCGTAGGTTGGGTTGAGCCGTATTCATTCATCGCTACTTTACCCAACAGTAAAATAGGCTCAACCCAACATCCGAATCTTGGCTCACTAGCTCAAAGTCATCTACTATTGTCTTAAAAAAGAGTAAGCAGCAACCTAACAGTGAAGAAGGCAAGTATAATAAAGATGTCAAGAAGGAACTCAAAGCTGTTTCAATTGCTTTAAGCATGGATGGAGAAAAACATAAGATAACTATTGATGACTCTGGTCAAGTTATCTTATCCTCAACTCCTAGTCTTCTATTGGGTAAACTAAATACAGCAGAAACACGTATTAGTAGTTTAGAGCCCAATAGTAAACTCTTGAAACCAATAGCTGGGATTAAGGGAGCAGTAGATCCTAGACTAATTAAATGGTTGACAGACAAAAAAGTTGATCAAGTCACAACTGGCAAACTTTAATTAAGAGAATGATTATGGCTCCATACGAAATAATATCAATTTATCTCAAAGGTCAAAAATCTGATGATTTAGTCAACTTGATTCATCAGATATTAATTAAACAAGGAGGAGACCTTAACTTTAGTTGCTTGCTATTTTTAAATGATATTGGTGATGAAGAATTTGAACCAGAAGAAGTCATAAATTCCCAAGAAGCTTTGGAAAAGATATCCTCTTGGCCATCGTTCGTAACGATAACATATGATATGCCCGAAGGGAAAGTATCTGTAACATTTGATGGGAAAAATAAACAGATTTTTTCGGTTACTATTTCTGTTCCTAACTCTATTCTTGAAAAAGAGGATATTTTTGGCAAAAGAGAAGATGATTCATGGAAGAGATATGTTTCAATAGCAACACAGATTCATGATTATACTGCTGCAAATAGAACTATTTTTGATTGGGGATTGATTGAAAATGGATTTAAATGGACTGAGGAGCTGGAAAAGTTAAAATCAGGTAAAATTTCTGGGAAATATAAATATCTTGATCTCATAGCACGAAATGAATATCTAGTGCGATCGCTCCCCTCGTAGGTTGGGTTGAGCCGCATTCATTCATCGCTACTTTACCCAACAATAAAATCGGCGAAACCCAACA
>JAAHGR010001088.1 GCA_010672425.1 Symploca sp. SIO2E6 | reverse complement strand
TGTTTTCGCAGAACTGCCTTAACCCAGATGTCCAATGAAGGAATACCCTTGAGGATAATACAAGAGGTGTCGGGGCATCGTAATCTCTCTCAACTACAAAAATACCTTGAGGTAAAGCCTGAGCAAGTTAGGGGAGCCGTTTCAGCGTTGAGTATGTTGTCTACTGTCGGGAAAAGGCGATTACACGACACCCCATCACCTCCCCCAGAATTTACTTACCAGAAAACTGAAAAACCCTCCTGAGAGTTTTCGCTCAGGGGAAAGTTTTCCACTAATTACAGCAATTGACTTTTTGGCGGTGGTGGTGGGTCGGGTACATCTGGTAGACTCCTGGTAGGTTGCTGGCATCCTGACATCATCACAATCAACCACAAAGCACCGATACTAGCCATAGCTAAAGCAATATTATTCCGATTGATTGTAGGTAGTCTTGAGAGCGCTGGTAAGCTAATCCTGGGTAGTTGAGGCAAGGTAAAACCAACATCATCTTGATACTCTCTCCTCACTTCCTTGAGAGTCCTTCTATCAAACTGAAACCATTCACCATGCACCCTATGAGCTGAGTATTTATCGTGGAAATATGCCTCATCCTCTGTAACGTTAGGCGTTTTAAACCAGTCTACAAGTTCTAGAGGGTAAGGACTTTGAGAACTGTTTAATTCGGCTAATCTTGCTTCCACCGACCGCGTTGTTAGTCCTATCTTGTATCTGTCTGTTCCTACCGCGTGGATGAGATAGATGTAACCTGGTTTGTTTCTGTAGGCGCTGTCGTCAAAGGTCATGACACATCCTCAGTGGTTTGGAGTAAATGCACCCTTAGATACCAATCTATTTGAACACTATTTTGCCTTGAGATATCCGTTTATCACAAGATTTACAATCCATTCTTTTATCCTTGCGATTACCTGTTAGTGTTGACCCACAGTGAGGACAAGTCGGTTTTTGACCTGAGACACCCTCACCCCCTATAGTCGATTTTGACTTTTGGGATTGACCTAGTTCCTTCACAGTCTGTGTAAGGGTTTCAGCTACCAGCCCGTCACTTGGGGCAAAATGGGTGTCTTCCCTGTCTGACCCGTTTTGTCCCTTGTACTGAGCTAGTTTTGTACTAACATTACTAATAGATTCATAGTCGAATTCAACATTATCTAGATTGGGGAGAAAGAATAACTTGGGTGATTTAGCATCCAGCACTAAAGCTAGTCTCAATTCTCTTGCCGTATCGACTATGCGATTATTTTGAGCTTCAATGTAAGGTTCTAAAAGTGCTAAACTACTCTCCAAATTTTTCACACTATAGGCAGGTAAAACTTTCTTCCCATACTTTTCTAGGTACATCCTTATTTTACCAGTATCTATTACTATCTCTGTGAACAAATCACGGTCGTCATCTTTGAAACCAGGTATCAATGAAGTCATTACAGATTGACCAGATACTATCCATCCCATACCTGTATGGTGAGCTTGGCGAAGTAATTCTACGAGATATTCTCCAGTGGCTTTAGGGTTAGATGAATTTTTGATAGTATTGTCTAACTCATCCCAAACCATTAGAAAAGAAATATCACGAGCATACTGTGTGTTTTGTTTGCGATATTTCCATTCTTTCTCAACGTCTTGAAAACTCTTGTTAGCTGCTGTGGTGTCCCCATATTTAAGAAATGGTTGCAAGGGATAATCAGTGTCTTTTTGACTACTCATAACGTCTGGACAACTAACTACTACATGAGAGTGAGGAATCTTGCGACCCTTACCTGTATTTCCCAAGGTCATTCCTGTTTTGAGAAATTGGGATACCATTACAGCAGTTGTAGGAGTTTTACCAGTACCTGGTTTGGCTATCAAGCGATAACGCCAAGGGTGGGATTTTAGGTACTTAATAAACTCTTCAGGACTTCCTGCTAGTAATTTGACTGTATCTTCCTTAACCTCAGGTTCCCGTCTCAAGCCAACAATAATCAACTGGCTAAGGTCATGCTCTCGAAAAAG
>JAAHGR010001087.1 GCA_010672425.1 Symploca sp. SIO2E6 | reverse complement strand
GGAAGTAGAAGGAAAGTGGTTGCGTTTTTACGATAGCATGGGCAATTGGATTCCCACGCCAGAGGAGAGAACTGAGCAAGAACGACAACGTGCTATTATAGCCGAGGATATTCGCGATCGCGAACGACTTGCCAAAGAACAAGAACGACTTGCCAAAGAACAAGAACGAATAGCCAAAGAACAAGAACGACAACGTGCTATTATAGCAGAGGATGCCCGAGATCGCGAACGTCAAGCTAAAGAACAAGAACGAATAGCCAAGGAACAAGAACAACAAAGGGCAGATAATGCAGAAGCTACGATCCAAGAGTTACGCGATCGCCTTTTACAATTAGGTGTAGATCCCAATAGCTTACCCTGATTAGGTGTTAGGTATTAGGTATATTGACTCAATATATCATGTTCGGTTGAGCACTTCACTTTGGTGACAATAAGGCTCCGAGGCAGGAGGCTCCGAGGCTCCGAGGCTCCGAGGGAAGAAAGAAGGTTGCAAGGTATTCGGGAATTATAACTGTTTATCCTTTCCTTGATATAATATCAAGGAAAGGTAGAATACTTACACTTCGGTGACAATAAGGCTCCAGGGCAGAGGGCAGAAGGCTCCAAGGGAAGAAAGAGGGTTTTTGTCTTGTTTTCAGAATATACAATTTAAATGCGTATTAGCTTAACAGCTATATTTTATGGGTATTCATAAATCATACTTCCTAGTTCATACTTTCTACCTCTTAGCCGGAATCTTGGGATTATCTCCTGCTGCCATCTCCTCAGTACCAGAGCTGCTAGGAAGCAATCCTCAAGGGGCATTAATCGCCCAAGAAAACTTGAATACTCCCTCATCGGAAATCATTGAATTGGAATTTCTCCCCTTAGACGCTTGGAGAAATCCTCAATTGCTACGCACTATTGATGCTCATTCTGGACCAGTTGATGTCCTTACCTTCACTGCTGATAATCAATTTTTGATTAGTGGGGGTAGCCGTAACGATGCTCACCTCAAGGTGTGGTGGCTAGAAACCGGTAGAGAAGTTGATAGTATTAGAGCACACCGAACATCGATCACTGCTCTGGCTTTGACTCCTGATGGGGAAATACTAGCTAGCGTTGGGGATGACGCTGGTGTCAATCTTTGGGAATGGCAACAGGGGAACTATACCCGTACCTTTCTAGATCATTCTAGTAATATTCTGTCGTTGGCCATAACCCCAGATAGTAAAACTTTAGTTACTGGTGCTTTAGATGGTATTCGGTTGTGGGATTTGCAGAAGCAGCGTCCTCTTTATATTCTCAACCGTTTTGATCACCAAACCTATGCTCTGGCTATTAACCCTGAGGGAAGCATTCTGGCCAGTGGACACAAATTTGGCACAATTAAACTGTGGAATTTGAAAACTGGAACATTACTAGGAACAATTCCAGCTCATACTGGGGCATCAAATCAGGCTCCCGGTCGCAGTAACCGTTCCGTGAGCGTCCTGGCCTATACTCCCGATGGTAATATTTTAGTTAGCGGCAGTTATGACCGTACTATTAAAGTCTGGAATCAACAAACAACAGGACAACTGGCATACCCACCATTGCGAGGACATACTGGACCTATCGAAGCGATCGCGATTCATCCTAACGGAGAAATTATAGCATCCGCCAGCCGGGATGGTGTCCGACTATGGAATCTGCAAACTGGCGAACTTCTAGCTTTACTCCGTGGACATGGAGACTGGGTAAAATCTCTTGCCTTCAGCCACGATGGACGGCTCCTTGCTACTGGCGGATTTGATCAGAGTATCAGGATTTGGCAAGTAATGAGCGTTATATCAAGTTCGGATAAACTATCGAAAAACTAGGGAATTGGAAATTGGGAATTAGGAATTGGGAATTGGGAATTGGGAATTGGGAATTGGGAATTGGGAATTGGGAATTGGGAATTGGGAATTGGGAATTGGGAATTGGGAATTGGGAATTGGGAATTGGGAATTGGGAATTGGGAATTGG
>JAAHGR010001086.1 GCA_010672425.1 Symploca sp. SIO2E6 | reverse complement strand
ATCCGGCTAAACACTTATCGTATCCTTCTACCTTGCAACCTTCTTCCTTCCCTTCTGCCGTCTGCCTTGGAGCCTTGGAGCCTTATTGTCACCAAAGTGTAACTATTCTACCGGATTTGATATAAGCGATTGCTTCGAGTTTAAATTATGATGATGTAGTGCGTAAGCGATGCTAGCGCGTAGCGCAAACATCTTGCTCGCTAATAATACAATAAGAATCGAATTTCTGTAGGGGCGGGTAATGGGTCATTGGTGTCAACTTAAGCTAAGGATAGCTTAATGCTTAACTTCCACACCCGCCAAGAGTTTAAAGATACTGTTGGCGAATTAAGAGGGGGTGTCAGCCTCCTAGCTGGATACTCTGAAGTTGATTTATAGTGAATACAGAGAAAATTAAATAGGGTCTGCTGAATAAGTCAGCCAAAAACAACTGATGGGTTACTTAGTTATGAAGGTTTGGGAATAATAATGAGCTTTTCTTGTTAAAAATTGTCCATTCATAATCATAATTAATATTTGCTGCCAAAAAAGTGTAATTTACTAAAAAGTACGACAACTTGGCACAAAAAACCTGCCGCAGCAGGGTTTCTAGATTCATTACTAAAAACGTAATTGCAATGACTGTATAGGGAAGTATGAGGCAGTTTAGCCATCACTCGATTTAAACCATATCTTCGTTTACTTGTACCAAACTTTCCTTCAACACGATTCCGAATTCTTTCGTCCTCAATCGCTTGCCTTTTCTCTGATTGACTGACATTTTTTGGTGGTCTTCCTAAACGTGGACCACTCCCATATTATTCCTCTTTCTTTGCAATATGCTCGGTTTTCTCGCTTTTCTATAAATTTTATCTACATGCACTGATTCTGGATAAAATCCTGTGTAGCTTTTGTAAGCTTCTATTTGGTCTTTTAAATCTACTGATTCATTGAAGTTATTCCAACTTATACGGTATACAAACGCATATTCATCGATACAACTTACCGATATTTTGGCTCCAAATTCTACTGATGTTCCGGCTTTTCCTCTCACAATTGGACGAATATGAGGTTGGCTTATACTTACTATTCTATCATCAATTCTCTGGCTTTTATTCTGATACATTACTTGTTGCTGACGGTAGACTTCAGCAATTACGAGTAACATCTTATATTGAGCAGGTCTCAATCTCTCAAGAGACGACCCTGCTTCGATTAGACGCTCGATGTTCCCCAAGTTCTTTTTCAGATATTGCAGTTGTTTTTTAATTGCTTTTTTTCTTTGTTTTGTTCTTGGCTTTCTTTTTTTGCTACTTTTAAATAATCTTTTCTCGCTAGTTTTCTATACGTTTTTGGCTTTTTCTTGACTTTTTCTCTCACTGCTTCGTAAAGAGTATCTATTATTTCTTCACTACCAACTCTTGCTTCATTTAATATTCCTAAATCATTCGGATACCTAATATCTCCTGGGACACAGCTTGCATCTGATAGTAATCGTCCTCTATTTGCCGATTCGCTTTTTTCTTCTCCTTCATTTTCTCCTTTTTCTTCTTCTCCTTCATTCTCTTTTTTTTTAGGGCTTCTTCTACCATTTTTTCATTTATCTGGTTTACTAAAGAAGCTGTTATTCTTTCTCTAAATTTCACCAAGAGTGAAGCATCAAATGGTGCTTCTTGACTATATTCACTTCTTCCTATAAAGTATTGTAGATATGGGTTTTCTTTTATCTGTTCTACGGTCTCTCTATCGCTTATTCCTAATTTTTCTTTAATTATTAATGCTCCCAATGCCATTCTAAATGGTAGCGCTGGTGCTCCCATTTCTTCCGCAAAGTTTTTGGCATATTCTTCCTCAAATTCAGACCATGGTACCAGTGATGCCATGACTACCCATCTGTTATAAGAGTGATAACTTTTCCTCCAAAGGAAACTCAAAGTCTTCTGCTGAACTGGGGGTTGATTCAACTTTTCGGTACATTTTCCCGATGGTAGTGCAAGGATTTTGATACATT
>JAAHGR010001085.1 GCA_010672425.1 Symploca sp. SIO2E6 | reverse complement strand
AACGGTTCCATCACCCGCGCCGAATTCATCGAAGGTCACATGGATACTGGTTTACACACCCCAGTGAGCATAACCACTCCCCACTTCCCTATGGACCAATTGAATAGATGTAGGTTGGGTCGAGGCAACGAGACCCAACACTGGAGCGGGTTGTGTTGGGTCACTTTCTAAAGCTCTACCCAACCTACATTTTTAGCTGTGTCACGCTACTAGGATAAATGCTTCATTACTTATTACTTATTACTTATTACTTATTACTTATTACTTATTCTCCCAACCCATAATTATCCTAAGATAGGAGTTTTCGCCTTAAGTTACAATGGCTGTAGAATAATTTTGGAGAGATGGGGCTATGCGGACTGTTGATGAAATTTTCAATGAAGCTCTGACGTTACCGAATGCTTCCAGAGTAATTTTGGTAGAGAAGTTGGTAGAGAGTCTAGCTCTTGATGAAGAGACAAATCACATTGATGAAGCAATTCAAGAACTTTGGATTGAAGAAGCACAAAAACGTATAGATGAAATCCGAAGTGGTGCAGTAAAAGCCATTCCAGGAGAGGAAGCACTGGCTCGAGTCCGACAATTGCTAGAATCATGAAATATGCTTTTCATCCGGAAGCGCTAACCGAATATTCTCAAGCCGTTGAGTTTTATGCCGAACACAACAAAGAACTAGCACAGGAGTTTATTAATTCAGTTGAGAGTGCTATTTTTAAAGTTCTAGTTATTAGTCTAATCTGTTTCGATCCCCCTAAATCCCCCTTAATAAGGGGGACTTTAAATCCGGTCCCCCCCTTTTTAAGGGGGGTTAGGGGGGATCGGCTAGCAACTATTGATACAGCTGGACAGTTAGTTAGCCGAATGTTTGATAATTTTAATAGTTTTTACCAAGGGTTAGCAGCAGTCGAGATTGGGTCTAAGTGGGGTTACATTAATAAAACTGGACAGGTGGTTATCCAGCCTCAGTTTGATGATGTTGATAATTTTTCCCAGTGGTTAGCAGCAGTTGAGATTGATTCCAAATGGGGCTATATTGATACGACTGGGCAAGTAGTTATCCAGCCGCAGTTTGATAATGCTGGACGTTTTTATAATGGTGAGGCAAGGATCGAGATCAAAAAGAAGTTACTGGGAATAGTACCAAATTTTATGGAGCGGCACACTATCGATAAGACAGGGAAGTTTATTGATTAGTATGACGGCTGCATTCAAAAGTAGTGCGAGCATCTTGCTCGCTTTTCACCTAAGCGCGAGCGAGACGTTTGCGCTACGGGCTCCCTTTTACCATTGATATTTCAAACTTTCCAATCTTCGATTGATGCTTCGAGTAAAGACTCATCTCCTTGGCGAATTGCTCTTCCGTAAGCAAGTACCTCCTCAAAAGCAGGTTCATCCTTGAAGGAGCCAGTAATTTGTTGTAGCCAATTTGCTGGCTGAAGATCTGCAATTTTCTTCTGTAACTGTGCGAGCATAGCTTCTACTGCTGCAAGCCTTTCCTCTAGGGAAGTGTTGGGTATCATTTGAGTTCCTTTCAACTAATCGTCTCTGAGATGAAGGATAACTGGTTAGAGAGGGTTTGACAATGCTGCCCAGGCTCTATGTTATGCTGTATTGTAATGAATATCACCCCGGAAGCTTACCCTAAAAAGATGTCAGAACGGCAAGTTATAACAGCTACATATGAAAATGGGACGCTTAAACCAGATCGTCCCTTAAACTTGCGCGATCAACAAACGGTTAAAATCTGTCTGGCTTCTGAGCATGAAACCCCGCATCCTTACATCACAAAAACCCCAGGAATTTGTGGTGGCAAGGCTGTTATTCAAGGGACTCGCATCCCTGTTAGTATTTTGATCGGCCATTACCAAAACCAAGAAACCCCAGAGGAAATTTTAGCTGGTTTTCCACAGCTATCCCTGGCACAGTTTTACGCTGCTCTGAGTTATTACTACGAGAATCAAAGTG
This sequence comes from Symploca sp. SIO2E6, assembly GCA_010672425.1. GTDB lineage: Bacteria > Cyanobacteriota > Cyanobacteriia > Cyanobacteriales > Coleofasciculaceae > Caldora. The sequence goes on along the minus strand of JAAHGR010001085.1, from coordinate 26 downwards.
AAATAGACAGCGATCGCGAAATAGAA
>JAAHGR010001084.1 GCA_010672425.1 Symploca sp. SIO2E6 | reverse complement strand
TGGTTTTGATAAATTTAGGAATAAGCGTCACTTCGATGTAGAATGCGGTTTTTTCGTTTTTTTTGGGCTTGGTGCAAGATATGAGCGTACAACGGACGTGATCTCATCCGCAACCGATGAAAGAAACACATTTTTCGTGAAAACTCAAGTCCTTGCCAGACAAGGGTTTCAAAGTGTGTTAGTTGGGAGATTTATGAAAAAAAAACTACCGCTTTCCTTTTTTGCCAAGGATATGTTACTATAAGTATAGATGAATCAGTTGTCCCCTGAAACCCTTACCGGTTAAAGGCTATCAGACAAGATACCTACCGGTCGGGTAAAATCAGACTAGTCGGAAACGATTCTAGATGGAAAAAAGAAGTCAGAACCCTAAAGTCTAGCCGTTAGGCTAAATCGGATTAGTGGGAAACAAGAGGCCTAAGCCTCTTGACCCATTGATTCATAAACCCAGTGTACATTAGCAAATAAATTTAGTAAACCCGTCCCATCGTTACACTGGGGCGGGTTTGTCTTAATTATCGTGTGGTTGTCTTTATTTCGGGTGAACCCTCCCCTACATTGGGTTTCGGCATTAAACTCACATCTTGCACCAGTACATATATACTTTAATTTGGTCAGTTAGAACAATCAATTCCAATACTGAAACAGTCAAATCTTATCACTGTTGCCAGATGAGCTGTTGCCAGATGAGCTGTTGCCTACCTCCACAAGTATGTTTTCGGCAAGCGTGCAAGATCTGAGTTAAATGGGAGTGTGGGGAGACGGAGGAGACAAGGGAGATAGAGAAATCAATTCTCAATTCTCCATTCTCAATTCTCCATTCTCTAACGTCTTCTGCCACTGAATGAGCGTCTGCTACCAAAGCTAGAAGAACGCGATCGCGTACCACTGCCAAAACTGCTAGGGCGACTCACTCCCTTGGGACGCACTTTACCTGATTGGCGCAAGTTACTTGTACCAAAACCGGAACCGGTGGCACGATTAGCTTTTTTCGCGGCTTGACGATTAGCAGTGGATTGATTCCCCGTAGCTGACTTGCCTAAGCTACCACTGGTGCGGAAGCTTTGACGGTTCTTGACAGCAGCCGGTGGTGCTTGGTAGCGAGTTTGGTATTGCTCAACAGCCTGGTTGTAGGTACTGCCATATCCACCGTAACCAGACATCACACCAGATTGGTAAATGGGTGGTACATAGTACCTGGGGGTAAATAATAAGCTTCCTATGGCTTGACCAGCCAAAGCACCAGCAAAAGGAGTCCAGAAGCTGGATTGCTGACGCACGATCACCGTTTCTGTTTTACCGGTTTGAGGATTAGTCTGAGTTTCTGTCACGTTGTGGACGTATTCAATCCGGAAGTCTTCCGTTAGATACATCACCGCTTGACCATTATCAACTTTAAGATAAGCCCTTTTGCCTGCACTAACATCCTCATCTGTTAGACTCGCCAGCTGCACATCCGCAGTGCGGAATACAGGAGAAGTACCCGGAGGAGTATTGAGTAGCATCAGACTATACTCCCCATTGATATCATCATAGGTTGCCTGTTGCACTGGATACTGTCCTTCACTTAATTGAGTAGGCACAGAGGCAACATTCGTGTTTCCCTTCGGAACAGATTGAGCAACCCCAGGAGAACCACAAGCTACTGTAGTCCAGCAAAAAGTTAGGGAAATTAAGACAATTGCTAATTTACGTAACATAAACAGGGTAATCTTGAGGAAATTTCTAAACAACAATTGATATCTTAAGCGTTAGAGGTGAAAAGCGAGCAAGATGCTCGTACGATGGAAAGCGAGCAAGATGCTCGCACTACCACCGGCGTGGCACAGCTAAAATGGTGGAATAAGTAGGTTGGGTGAAGCGGCTAGCGTAACCCAACACTTCTTGTGTGTTGCGTTGGGTTTCACTTCTCCTTCGACCGACGCTACGCGAACGTTACACCCAACCTACTGGCGTGACACACTTAAAATGATGGAATGATTTTGGTAGTGCA
>JAAHGR010001083.1 GCA_010672425.1 Symploca sp. SIO2E6 | reverse complement strand
CCCCCGTGGAACCAAAAGCGTAGCATCCTCTGGCTTCCCCCTTTCAAAGGGGGACGGGAGGGGGATTCTAGGGGGATTTAGGGGGATTTTTCTTACTGTACCTCATAACATCGCAAAGCGCTGTATCGTTTCCATGTTTTCTTGGTTTTGCTTGTCTAAGGAATATTGTAACAACGATTGCTTCCACCAGAGCCGGGGCGGGTTTTGTTCAATTTTCGCGGATTGGTTAAGATCTAGGTGAACCCGCCCCTACATGGTATGATACCTGGTAATAGTGACCAGAAAAATTTTAGATTTTAGATTTTAGATTTTAGATTGAATAATAAAATGGTCACAAGCCCCTAAATTTATTTATGGAATAAATCTAAAATCTTCAATCTTCAATCTTCAATTGTTTGGCATATCACATCCTTTTCCCTTGTAACCCACGAACATACTTGAGCAGATAAAGATAGCGATGTTTCCTCAACAGTTGATGATAATCCTGAGTTACACTAGACAATAATTTACCTGGTGTTTGGGGATCTGCTCGATAAATTGCTAAGGCTCTGGCATAATATCCTTCCGCTTGACCCAATTGGCCTTGACTTTCAGCAATTTTAGCCAGTTGAATGAGACTATGGGCAACGGCAATTTCCCCTTTTTGGTGTTCTTCTCTTATTCTTAGAGCCTCACGGGAATGCTCAGCTGCCTGGTTCAGATCTTCTGCCTTGAGGCGGTAAAATTCGGCTACATCATATTCAATATCGGAGTAAAGCATCTGAGCCTTGCGATCCGATGAGGGAAGCTTGTCTTGAAACTTCTTGAGTTCGGAAGATAAATAAAAGTTCCCTGCTGCTTTAAACTTACCTAAGTGGCATTGTGCTTGAGCGAAATTACTCTGGTTAAGCATCTGCTGGTGATAACAGTCCTCGGATGAGGCAGCATGTAGGCGGTAAATTCTCACTGCTTCCCGAAATTGTTCCCTTGCCTGTCGATAACTTTGTTTAGCCTGAAGGTAAAAGATACCAAAATTGCTGTGTATCAAAGCCGTGATTTGGTGATCCTTGCCTAAATTATTGGTTGCTGAGGAGAGTGCTTCCTGATAAGGCTCTTCCTGCTGAGCAAGAACCGCTAGATTATGGAGACAACGACTGTAAAGTGGATCTTGGTAACCACGGTATTTAATTAAAAATTTTTCACACTGTCGCTGCCACTTGATAGCATCACTGGATTGACCGATACGCCAATAGTATTTGACTAATCCCATAAAGGGGTCAATTAAAGTTACTGGCTCTTCGTCATTGTCAGTTGTATCAAACCAAGTGGCTGATGAAGGGGCATTGGAGATAATCAGTTTAACTGCAACTTTCATCTGGGGAACAGTTAAATCCCTAATTAAGGAAATAGCATCAAGTCTGGCATCCTGAGGCATCTCCTGGGCAAATTCGGCCATAAGGTAGCAAAAATCTCTTTTCAGCTTGGCTATCTGCTGTTGCTCTAACTGATTAAGCTTACACTTGAAGAAAAAGCTGACAATAGGATGTAAAGTGAGGATGCTTATTTCCTCCTGTCCCAAATCTTGACTAGATTGATTGTTGTCGTTGGTATAGGTGATGCGATAGATATCTAGCAGTTTGGAGAAATCGCCTTCTAGACTGAGCAAGTAATTAAGATTCATCGACTCAGAGATCATTGCTGCGCATTTTTCAATGAGAAATGCCAGAATCTGATTTGGGGCAAAGAAGCTTAAATAGTAAGCTAATCTTTGCTCTACTACTGATAATTCAGGCCAAATCTGATCATAAATATCGATCGTCTTACCCAGTAATTTTTGAGTCTTTCTGTCGCCATCTGGCTCAATGTTCAATAAAAACAAATCTTCTGGGTCAAATTCTTGGTCAAGTAATCTCCCAGAATCAGCCTGAAGTCGGTCTCGTAAATCACTGAAACTTTGCCAAGGGTGCTGAAGATAATTGCTTGCTGCCTTTAAAGCGATTGGTAAATATCCTAGTTCTTGGC
>JAAHGR010001082.1 GCA_010672425.1 Symploca sp. SIO2E6 | reverse complement strand
TCATATGTCTCTGAGTGAAAAACAGCTAATCGCCATTGAGAAACTGGTGATGGGTTGCAACCATCAGGAAGCGGCTAATGCTGCTGGTGTGGCGCGTTCTACTATCTATCGGTGGTGTGATCAGGGGGAATTTCAGGAAGCGCTCAAAAGAGCTAAAGAACGCATTTTCAAGGGGCACGAGCAAGCTATTGATAGCTATAAGCAGGCTCTACTGGAAGCTGTAAAGCTTTCTTCTGATTGTATCAAGGTTCTGATGGAGATAGCCAAGAATCCTGATACTCGGACATCAGATAGGCTCAAAGCAGTTGAGATGTTATTGCAGCAACCTCCAAAATTAATGGGGCTGTTAGCTGAAGGTGCTGTTTTCCCAGAGGAGAGGTTAGCCCAGGAGCAGGAAGAAAGATTAAAGAAGCAGCAGTTAGAAGCTAAGCTAATCGCATCCCCAGATTGGCGAAAAACCGATGATGGGTACTGGACGGATGATTCCTTGAGTGTTTTTGGTCAGTTGCATACTTACGACGTTGAGAAGGCGTATGAGAAGCTGACGAATCCTACAACTTTCTTTGAGCTTTAGGCGATTAGCGCAAGAACCGTGCTTTAAGAGCAATCGCGTCCCCTGAGTATGCCTATACTTAAAAACATAAGTTGTACAAATACTTAGAATTAATCGCACTAAAACCATCTTTTCCATTCACCTGAAAATTCTGCAGAATGAAATATTAAGCATATCCTATCATTAGAGCCGCTAAACGGCTGAATAGAATGCAGATTTAGCGAATTAATAATAATCAAATTTCCTTCGCAATAAGGAACTTCTAATGATTTGATCTCTGGCTGACATAAGACTGAATCAAATGACTCTATAGAACCATCTACTTGGAAGTCATATTGCTTATCCAAAACTATTAGATTTCCACCAATTTTAGGCTTTTGCAGTACCAGAATAAATGAAAAAGCTTTACTTCTATTTGGATCGTGAATTTGCTCATTGGATAAGGCATCCCAATCAACATGTATTGGCCCACCAAGTTTCGCGGAATTACTATTTTCTCGCAGAATTACAATTCCGGGTCCAGCCCATCCTTCACGAATTTGAACGCTCGACTCAAAAAAGAAACTACAGAAGTCATTTATACTTTCTTCAAGCTCCGGAAATATGTTTCTAAATTTAGCGTTACTACTTTCACTATTAATAAAATAGTCATTTTCGTTGACACTGCCAACGTGAGAGTACCAAACTGAGCCAATAGAATATAACTCTCCATTAAAGTTTGAAGACCATTCTGATGACAATCTATATACTTTCTCTACAATTTCCAAACGTGTGAATTCCGAAATAAAGCCTTCTATAGAAATCACTCCACCTTTAGAGACAAATTTTTTCAGCAATGAAGCTTTTGTATTTCTAATGCTTGCTGACCCAAGTATTTTTAGTTTGAGAGAAGAAGGACTTGTTACATACTTTTGTTTCGTCATGGCTTTTATCGTCACATAAATTAATAATCATGCCTTTTACTCCCATAGTAAAAGGCAAGGTATCTGTTCAGGTTTTACTAGGCGGAGTAAGGTATAACCAATGCCAGACATTCCCTGAAAAAAACTAACATTATACGAGGATGCTTCCAATCCCTTTACAATAGAGTAATTTGTCATAAATCCAACATGCCCATGGGCTTGAATTATTTCTATCGTTTTTTCTATAGCTAAAGCCTCAAGTTTATAGTCGTGGGAATATACAGATGCAGACAGAAGAGATTCAACTATACTGAAATTTCCACAACAAAGGTTATCTCTGCGTTGTATTTTGGCTGATTTTAAGCCTTCAAGTGATAATTCAATATCCTTGTAAATTTGCTCATCCTGAACTATCTTGATGGAGCCAATTCTTGATAAAAGCACCCCTGGTGAGCCATTACACCAACCCAACATAAAAGATTTTTGAGCATCTCTATAGTCTGGCCAGTTCATAGTATTTTTATCGAAAACACTAGCTTCATATTTAAAAA
>JAAHGR010001081.1 GCA_010672425.1 Symploca sp. SIO2E6 | reverse complement strand
GGTATGTTTGTGGCAATTTTTGGTTCTGCCTTGTTAGATGTCAATGACCTTTTATCATTGAGAATTAGCCAACAGCTATTAGGAGATTTAGCAGCCTTACTCTCAGCAGTATTTTTTGGAATACACCCACTCATAGTTCAGAAACTTCGCACTCACTTAAGCCCAGTTACAATTATGACTTGGTCTTCAACAACCAGTGCCCTATTGCTCTTACCTGTAGTTCTAATTACAGAGAATCAACTTTTTCCCGGCTCATTAATTGGTTGGCTTGCAGTTATTGGTCAAGCTCTTGGTAGTCAAATGTTAGGCATCGGACTGTCGGTCTATTGTCTCAAAAAATTATCTGCTGGGTTTATTAGCTTAGTTGCATTATTTACTCCTGCTCTTAGTGCGCTCGAAGGTTGGGTAATTTTCTCGGAAAATCTTAACCTATCGACTTTGGTAAGCTTCTTGATAATTTTATTGGGAATGTATTTGGCCATCTCCAGTAAATCTGCTGTCAACCCAAGAGTTGAGTCTTAGCAGTCAGACTAACTCTATGTAAACATTCACGTAAAAATCAAATCATGTCCAATCTACAAGTGCTTTCTACCTCTCACATACAGCAAGCAAATTGGTTTCTGTATAAGTTTAACTCAACAAGTTTGGCGGATAAAATATCTGTAGCAATTCGGATGACACATTGTATAGATATTCCAACTGTTAGAAATACCATACAAATATTGATTAAACGTCATCCTATTCTCCGTAGTATATATTTCGAAAAGGATGGAAATTTGATTTCAGAAATTCGGGAAAATGTGGAGATTTACTGGGAAGCAATAGATGGGACATCCTGGGATGATGCTGACTTAAATGAACAATTATGGGAGCGACAAAATCCTCCTTTTAATCTGGAGTATAGCGGAGTATTTCGGGCTTGTTTATTTAAGATTTCGGCGACAGAAAATATTTTACTACTGACCCTGCATCAAATAGCAGGCGATCGCGAATCTTTACTAATATTAATCGATGAGTTTGTAACTATTTACAATGATATCAGCTCAAATTTACCACCACTAAATACTGGTTATACAGATTATGTCAATCAAGAGCTAGAATTTATCAATAGTCAGGAAGGAAAACAAATTGGTGATTATTGGCAAGAAAAGTTAGGGGGTGAATTACCCATCCTAGAATTGCCAACAAGTTTGTCCCGTCCAAGTATGAGAACCTATAATGGTGCTGCTGTAAAATCAACTATAAGCCCCAAATTAACTCAAAAAATCCAACAACTAGCAAAAACCTTAGAAATAAAACAAGAAGAGATCATCTTAGCAGTATTCAAGGTTCTGCTTTACCGCTATACAGGAGAAGAAGATCTTCTGGTTGGTTTATTACAAGGCAGAGAAAGTAAGCCATTATTTGCAGGAGCAGTAGGCAATATTACTAATATTATAGTAGTCAGAAGTTCAATTTCAGAGAGCATTAAGTTTACAGATTTTTTGGAGCAAGTTAGCAAAGCAGTATTCGATGTCAAAAATTATCGAGATTATCCTTATGCGCTACTGGTTAAACAACTAAAAGTGGCAGATTTGAGTCATTATCCCATCTGTCAAGTTGCTTTTGGTTATCATAAATCGCAGAAATCATTGCTAGCAAAAGAACTAGAATTTGCATACTATGAACTGCCGCAACAAAAAGTAGACTTTGAACTAAGCTTGGAAGTAACAGAATTACCAGACTCATTGTCGGTTGACTTCAAGTATAACAGTGATGTACTGGAGGCTAAAACTGTTACTCAAATTGCTGAGCATTTCCAGAATTTACTAACGGAGGTGGTGGCAAATCCAGAGACACCAGTGGGTAAATTATCAATACTGAGTGAGGCAGACAAGCAGCAAATTTTAGTAGCATGGAATAATACAAAAACAGATTATCCTCAAGACATATCCATTCACCAGTTATTTGAGAGTCAAGTCGAGAAAACACCGGATGCGATAGCAGTAATTTTCCAGGGAGAAAAGA
>JAAHGR010001080.1 GCA_010672425.1 Symploca sp. SIO2E6 | reverse complement strand
TCCTCAACCTAGAATTCCTTCATCTGTATCCATGGCAATAATGGTAGAATCCAGCTTATCAAAATACAACCTACCTCCTGATAATCGGTAGGGATGCTCTAGGGGCAAAGTTACTTGATAGACAGTAATTCTAGTTATTTTCATAATTTTTCTACGTAGGCGAAATCGGTGTGAGGAGTGAGTTCATGGTTGGGCTTTAGCTCTGACATAAATATTTGAGTAGCTAAAGCCCAACTACCTTCTTTTAACTACTCAGATGTGCCAGCATCTTTGTCATAACTGGAAGTTTAACTTTGCTGCCAAAATCAAAGGATTTGATCTTCTCTACAATCTCTGGATTGGGTTGATAAGTATCAATATTATCAGATACCCAACAGGTTCCAACACTCCAACGAATCACATCCACTAATAACTCATCGCTCAATCCCATATTTTTCCCTAAGTGATTAGCCTCTCCTAAAATTAAGTAATTAATATAAGCTATAAACTCAGTTAAAGATTGAGCAATTTCCATTAAATTCTCATCTTTTAGTGGTTCCGGCGCTGCATATTCTAATTGATAGGGAAGAGGTTTAATTCGCCCAAAACTATCCTTTACTCTTTCTTCAGAATGAACGTAACTCCGATCTAAACCATAAGGAGAAGGAGCCGTAAAACCAGGCAACCGCAAATCCAAATTATTGTCTTCTTCAATTAATTTTGTTACCTTCACATGATTATCATGGGCATCATATTTTTGCCCTGCTTCCCGATATCGCTCTTCCACAATGCGCCCTAGAGGTAATGGAACTTTCAATTCGTCGGCTAAATTTACAGTTAAATCCGTGTCTTTGACCGTAATTTCCAAAGAACAGGAATAATCATAACTGCCATCAAAAATAAAGGGGGTTACTTGCTCTGTTACCACACTATTTCCTTGGGAGGATCGGATATAATCCCACATCCATAACAAGGGAATGCCATATATTTTACAAATCATCAGGGCTTCCCCTAATGTCAACATTTGTGTATAAAACAACAAATTGGTTAACAATTTCACAGTTTGAGCTTCACCTATAGTGTTACTCACAAAAAAGGAAATTTTGCCGATGGCATCAAGAGTTTCTTTACTTAGATCGTAGCCTTCCCGGTCTCCACTGACATAGAAACTAGCATTACAAAAATCTACACCCATGTGAGATAGATTACTCACGGGAGATTCTAAACTGAATAATCCTTTTTTGGCAGCTTCTCTTGCTATATTTTGGGTATTATGGTAATCAGTCGTGGAGAAATCCATCCAAGTTGCACCAGGTCTCATACCTTCCACTGCTCCAGTTTCCCCTAACATATTTTCTAAGACATGATGGGGTAAAGGTAAATTGGTAATCACCAAATCCGTACCTTGGGCAACTTCTTTGGGACTATCTTTCCAAATTGCCCCTTTGGCAATGACTGTTTTTGCTGCTTCTGGATACTTATCATAAACTTGGACTTCATACCCATCATTCAGCAGTTTGTAGATGTGCTGTTTGCCCATTGCACCGGTGCCAATGTACGCAATTTTCTGTTTAGTCATAATTTTCTTTTGATTTTTTTCAAGATTGTCAGGTTTTTAACTGTGTCAAGTTACGAAGAGACGGATTTATTGCTTAAGGGTCAATACTACTCGGTAATCGCTCCTATTTCTCCCCATACCTCCCACACCTCCCACACTCCCCACACCCTCCCTGACAAGGGTAGGTTTTTTACTTTCCGGCTGGGACAAGACAAGGTGGACAAGGTGGACAAGGAGACAAGGGAGGAAAACCGTACCTAATTATGTTCGGTCGTCAAAAATCACGCCTTTTGCTGAAAACCCCAGTTTTTCGTAAAAAATCCACCTTGTCTACTACTCCCCTCCTTGGAGCTGACAAGGGGGAAAGTTTTTTACTTTCGGGTGGGGACAAGACAAGGTGGACAAGGTGGACAAGAAGACTCATGAGGAAAACCGTATAAATTATTGTTCGGTTCTTAAAAATCCCAGATGCAACATT
>JAAHGR010000108.1 GCA_010672425.1 Symploca sp. SIO2E6 | reverse complement strand
TCCTATGGCAAGGCTTTTGGTTTTTGCCCACATTCGGAATCAGGAAATGTCACACTGGTAATTTAAGTTGTTGGTCGATGCTGGTTTTGTGAGCACAAAAAAATTTATAGTGAAGATGGTATAAACAATACTATTATCAATTGAGAAATTATGCAAAAACCAGACTTTTCTGACTTTGGCTCCGACTTTTACGACTGACGCAATTGCTTGAAGGTAATGATGATAGAAGCATGTAATACCCAATCCGGTATAGATAGGCCCGTTATCTTGAGGATAAGGCTCCAGGGCAGAAGGCTCCAGGGCAGAAGGAAAAGAAGGAAAAGAAGGTTTAAGCGAAACCGGGTTTTTAGCAGGCGGATTTGATATAAATTGATGATTTCTTAATTCACAATTTACAACACAACTCAGTTTCCCATGACAGATACGGAAAAACCAGATTTTTTTGCTCTTCTCAATTCTCTGTGCAAGAGATAATCATCGTACTTTTCTGACTTTAAGCCCAACTTTTACGACTGACATATCTGGTAATCAAGGGTAATAATATAAGCAAACAGATGATGCAATTTAAACACCCGCTCCCTCCAGGGATCCGGGTGCTTTTTTTTGTAACTAAAGTTATTCAATATTGGAAACAATGATCCGACTTTGCTGACTTAATGATCCGACTTTTCCGACTGACAATGCAAGGTAAAGAGAGAGAAAATGTGAATAAGAACATAAAATTCATTACCCCAAAATACCCTGAACAGAGTCTGTAAGTAATTTTCCTTAATAGTTCTTCAGATTACTGAGAACGCAGTGTATCGTAGCCGCTACATCTAACTAAAAAAAGGAGAACCAGATCATGCCAGTCCCCATGCAGGCTGGACACGTTCCGCGCTACCTGCGGCTGCGTATTCGGTAAACAAGCACAACTCAAACATATAACTAATTAACAAGACATGAACGAAAATTTGAAAATTAACCAAGCCGGTGTAGATCTCATCAAAAGCTGTGAAGGCTTACACAAAAAATGTAGGGAAAAGAACGGCGAGACCCTAGTAACAACCTATTATTGTCCCGCTCATGTTCTCACTATCGGGTATGGGACTACCGGTTCTAAGGTTAAGCAAGGAATGCAGATTACTGAGTCCCAGGCTGAGCAATTTCTTCGTGAGGACATGGAGAAGTTTGAACAGGCAGTGAAGAGGCTAGTCAAGGTTAAGTTGAATGAGAATGAGTTCTCGGCTTTAGTTAGCTTTGCCTACAACTGTGGGGAAGGTGCTCTTGGAAGATCTACTGCTCTCAAGCGACTCAACCAAGGTGATAAAGCCGGTTGTGTAGAAGCTCTTCAATGGTGGAATAAGGGTGGTGGCAAAGTGCTGCCGGGACTGGTGAAACGGCGTAAAGCAGAAGGAGACTTGTTCGAGTCTAAGGTGATATCCAGGGAGGATAAGCATGAATTGGATAAAGCTGAAATGGCTCAGAAAGTAGACGAGATGTCAATCAAGCTACAGGACATCTTTAGGCAAGCGGATCTCAAGGTGGATTATGATGTACTCAATGAAGATGAGAATCATGAGCTAGCAGTCCAGGTTCAAGTTCGATTGATTGCTCTTGATCTACTCAACCCACCTGCGGATGGCAAGTTTGGCCCTTTGTCCACCCAGGCATTAATAGACTTCCAGCGCTTGACTAATTGTGGGGAAGAAGGTTTTATTGGCAAAATGACTGCCAAAAAATTGATCGAATGTAAGGGGTTGCCCCAACCAGACATTAAACTGGGTAATGACTTAGCCAGCCGTATTATCAAGTATATGTTGGCGAAGAAATACAAGGTGTTTGTGGGCAATGATGTCTACAACATTGTGTATCTCGAAGGCGCGAATGAGGACGGAATACCTAATGCTGATACTCCTAACCACTTTAATGACCGCAGGATGGTGATCCAAATTAGGGCAGATGGTGTTCCCAAAATCATCGGTAATTGGCAAGGGACAACGGAACCAGGACGTCATTATACTGTTAATAAAATGAATCCCAAAGGTGCAGCCAGAGTAGCTTTTGGTCAATACTGTGCATGGCAAGTTGGCTCTCATGGACGCTCCCGCCCTCATGAAGCACTGGTACAAACTGGTGGTGCAGTGACAGTTCATCGCGACTTTAATAAGGATTATTCTCGCGTTGGCGATAAGTTAGATACTGGGTATTTTGGGATTAACCAGCACCACGGGTATAACAATCCTGAAAACAATATCTCCACTGCCTCAGCAGGATGTTTGGTGGGGAGGAGTATAACTGGACATCAGGAGTTCATGAGGATTATTAAGCAGGATCGGCGCTATCAGGCAAATCATAAGTATGTTTTCTACTCCACGCTGATTGACGCGAAGGAATTGTAACTAGGGCTTGGGAGAATAAGTCTTAATTCTCGGTTGAGATAGGTGTTAGGTGTTAGGTGTTAGGTGTTAGGTGAGGTTCAATGGTGTTTTTCACACTCATTCTTGCCTATTCACTATTATCTATTCCCAAAAACAAAATGAGAAACGCGATCACTAATTTTCGCCTTGATAGGTCAAAGAAGCAAAAGAGCAAACCAGATAAATTGTGGTTGACTATCCAGTCGTTAGAGCTGACACCAGAACAAAGGCGCTTTTTTGAAAACAGGTTTTGGGATCAATATAATTGGTTTAGCAAGAAAGCTACCCAGAACCAGAAGCGTGGCAATAAGCTGGGAATTGGTATCTTAATTGCCAATACATTTGTGACGAGTTTTGCAGCGTTTAATATTGGCATAACTGGGGCAATCAAATTTATTAATATATCGACGTTTACTTTGAGTATTTGCTCAACGATCACGACACAAGTACATAAAAGGTATAACTTTGACCAAATGGGTGATGAATATCGAGTTGCTTCAGAAACTTTGAAATCTATGTTTTGGCAACTAGCAGCTAACAAAAACTATATTCCAGAGGCTGATTATCTTGATTTTGTGACCAAAGTTGAAGGAGTAATTCAGGGGGATCTTCAGAAATTTATTGTAGCCCAAACTAAGCAGAATGAAGAACAACTTCAAGCTCAGGAAAGACGGCAACAGGCAAGTGGCAAGGGTTTTTTAAGGGGTTAAAAAAACCTTGCCTTGGGGTGCTTCTGGCGTATTAAAATCATTGTCAGGTGGGCATTATCAAGAATCTAAAATCGGAATATGCCGCTCACAACCCACCCAACACCATCAACTAACGATAGTTAGTAAATTGTAGAGCAACAGGAAAATCTTCCTCCTTCAGACGCTGAATAATTTTTTGTAAGTCATCTTTAGACTTACTAGAAACTCTGACAGCATCTCCTTGTATAGAAGCTTGCACCTTCTTGAATTCATCTCGAATCAGCTTGGTGATTTTTTTGCCTAGTTCCTGGGTAATGCCCTTTTTGAGGGTAATTTCCTGGCGGATGCGATTACCACTAGCAGACTCAACCTTACCGTACTCAAAGATTTTCTGGGAAAGTTGGCGTTTAGCTGCCTTGGTACGAAGGATCGTATGCACGGATTCTAAAGTGAATTCGCTATCGGTATGCACCGTAATTGCTTGTTCCCCCAACTCCACTGTAGTTTTAGTATCTTTGAGGTCGTAACGGCTCTGGATTTCGCGGGTAGTTTGGTCTACAGCATTAACCAACTCTTGCCGATCAAAATCACTAACAATATCAAATGAAGAAGTAGAAGCCATATATTCAACAAGAAAACATAGTAAATCTAAATCCTAAACTGAACTACTTATACTCCTTAGGCTAAGGACAAAAAGAGTAAAGGAAGAAGCAGTGCCAATGCCAAACATCAGCGAGCGGGCTAAGGGAATGTTGGCAATGTAGAATAGGGAATAGAATGCCCGAGCAATAACAAAAGCGATCGCGGCTCCTGTTGCTAAAGAAGAACTTTGACCAGTCACATAGGCCATCAAGGCTGCTGCTGAGAAAATGATAAACGTTTCAAAGGAATTTTGGTGTGCCCAGGTGGCTCGCTGGGCATAGGGGGGCAATTGAGCAAACATGGCACGAGGAGCACTATTGTCATTGCCCACCTGAAAACGAGCATAGGCTACCACCGTAAAAGGCAGGTAAACCAGGATGGCTGCTGCCACAATAGCGTAAAGTATAATCGCTGAATCTGTAGGATTCATGACTTAATCAAAATAGAACAGAGTAACAAGCTTACGTTGATCTTCCGCATCTTGACAGGTTCTGAGTAAAGTGCGGCTATCGTGAAAAGCAAAGCAAACTAGTTGCTGACACTGGGAAATAATCTCAGCATTGCACAAAGCGCTAGCTTCACTCAAAGACAGATTATTGCTTTCGGGATTTTCCACCAAATGCATCACCTTTTCGAGTTGTTTACGGGATTCTAGTGGTTGGCGGTCTAGGCTTTGGGGCAAAATAACCGTCAGGAGACTAGGGTCAGCACGCATCGCACCGCGAATTGCTGCTGAGTTAGTGCCAGTGGCACCAGAAGTCACTATACGATTACCTTCTAAAGCTAAAGCATAAGTCATTACCTCGATTAGCTTTTGATGAGTAATGGGAACATGACGGGACCCCAAGATAGCAATGCGCTTAGAACCAGTTTGTTGAATAGTCGCTAGTTCTTGCGCTAGGGTATCTACACCGGAAATTTCTACTGATTGGCTCAAAGATGTAGGCTTCGGCTGGACAACCAGGTTATTTTAGCAGAAGCAGCCGCTTTTAGAGTGCCTGAGAAATATTTTGGTTCCCTATTTACCAAGAAAATCTCTCTCTGGGAATACAATTTGCCTCTTTGTTGAAATTTATGTTATAGTTAGGGACCGTGCGGACGCATAGCTCAGTTGGTTAGAGCACTACGTTGACATCGTAGGGGTCACTGGTTCGAGTCCAGTTGTGTCCATAACTCCCAAACTATTGATACAACAGGCTTTATGCCACTCACCTTAAGTCTTATTACTTGAAATTAGGGAAAGGAAGTCAAAATTAATCCTTGGTCATGAGGTAATACAACAAAATACCACCAAATGACCAAGGACAACATCAATGTTGTATTGTAAAGTATTGGTAACCATAGAAGCTTTAAGTTTCTTCAGGATGAGTAGGAGAAGTTTCGAGTTGAGTAAGAGCCGAACGAGCAACTGCTAAACTCAAACGCACTTGTTCCATCTGGGATAACTCTGTCCATTCAGCAATTTTCACCAGCTCTGGTCTTCCTCGCATAGCATAAGCTAAAGGACGGGCCAAGACCAATAGGTCATCTTTTCCCCAGTCGGGCAATAATGGCTGGACACATGAGACTAACTGTTCTACTGGGGACATATTAGAAGAAAAAACCTCTTGGGCTTGGCTGGCGATCGCTTCTAGCCATACCTGAGGTATAATCTTAGCAAACTGCTCTGATAAGGATGCCCGCAAAGGATCAATTTCCGCTATAAACGGTGATAACCAACATTGCTCCAACTGCTCGAAAAACTCTTGCGATGCACCAGTAATTTCCTCTTCGTCTTGCCAAGGCTCCAGTATACACCCTCGTTCGAGTTCCTCGAAATAGGCTTGTGCCTCCGGTTCAGCTGGATTCCAAGGATAACGCTCATCCTGAACTTGTAAAAGTGCTTCTAGTAATTCTAATTGTGCTTGAGTCAAAGCATCCTCACAATTTTGATATTGAGTGGGTTGACTGCTCATAGTGCCTCGTATGTGTGAATTGGTAGATGTCGCCTGACATTAATAGCTACATCAGTACTTAAGTGAGTTCCGTAATAGCTCCTAAGATATACGATATTTTTACAGGAGCAGATTAGGTGTGTCACGCCAGTAGCCTTAAGATTGTGCAGATGGTGGTGCAGTTTCAATAATAAATTCTAGAGCTTGACCATGGGTACTGCCAAATTTAAGCTGGACACCGGATTGTAATGGCACTTCCTGGTGATGGATTTTGTGCCAACCATTGCTATCGGGACTTAAAATCAGCGTGCCGTAGCGGGAGAAATCCCGCAAGAAGTAAGTGCTACTAGGCTCTTGGAGATTGGAGTTATCACGGCAGATAATTTCTGCATGTTGTTGAGAAACCCACCGTTCCCCAATCACCAAATCATTTTCCTGACGGCGTCCCACTCGCATTAAACCCCCTCGAATCTGCCAAATTTGACCAGTTGAACCAAGAGAACGCAAAGAGGCAACTTCCTTGGGAGATTTTACCCAACTAACTGGCAAATTAGGTGGTAGTTCTGTAACGCCTTCTTCTATTGGTTTAATCAACTCCCCTTCAAATTCAGGATGCATATACAGCACAGGCAAAGTCCAAGCAGGTTGGTTAAACTTGTAAAGGGTTAACAGTTTCTGCCTAGCCACTGCTACAGCCTGATCGATTGGCATCCTGAGAGCAAGAGCCTGAGCAAGAGCCTGAATAAAACTGAGCGCTTCGTGATCGGCAATCGAGTCACGCATCCCTAAGACAGCAGGAACGCCGTGGTGGATGAGTACCTCGGCTAAGCTACTGCGGGGAACGGTTTTGGAGCCCACCTGCTCGGGTTGGGCACCCCAACAAGCATTGAACACTGCCAAAGTTACTTGAGTGCGCACCAAAACTTGGGCGAGTTCTGTGCCGTTTATTGTCCTCTCCGAGTGCAAAAACAGCAAACCACCGTCTAGTCCTGGCTCACCATGACCAGCATAAAACAGAATATTGTAATCACCAGTTTCCAGGGTCTCGATCAGTTGTGCTGGTGTTGGCTGTAGCAAAATCTTGACATGGGTGGCAACTGGTGCTAACAATACTTCACTACTAATGGCATTTGATTGTCCCACAGCTTGGAGAACTTTCTCGATAGCAGCTGCCTCTTGTTCCAACTGCAAAGGGTTGGTTGTCTGGTCATCCTGTCCTAGTACTAGCAAAATGTTGAGGGATTGATGAGGATGGGTAAAGGGCTTAAGGGGGTCAACAATACTGGTGGTGCGACTAAACAGTAGTTGCTGGGAAAGGGAAATTGCCTGTTTACCCACTGTCGGTTGCATGATTTCCCAAGGTAGGGGGATTAAATCTAGATCGCGAATTTCCAGTCGCAAGCGGAGGGGTTTATTTTGCCCGATAGCAATACCTCGACTTTGGGCTAGAACATTTTGAATTGGACCATCAAATAGCCAGGACCATAAATCAATGCCCAAATGCTGCATGAGACGACCACTATAACTAGGTTCCTTACTGGGGAGACCAATGTCACCATCCGTAGAACCTGTGGGGGAAGAGTGAGAAACATGATGGCCGAAAGGGACATGGGGTAACCCCCGGATGACAAACATCTCCTGCCATGACAACCAAGTCTGAGTCATGGTTTGGGGGAAGGTAGAGTCATGATGAACATAGCCTCCTGGATAAGGTGCTTTAAGTACCCATATGGCAAAATTGTCAGTCCCACCGGCTGACAAACGCGCGATCGCTAAACTGAGGCAAGGATTCTCAAGACCAGACATTAAAAGCCCACAACTATAGCGCCGATACTGGCATTCTATCAGTCTACCGAGTCTTGCGCTTTCTTGGTGTTCTCCGTTGGTGTAAATGTCCCTAAAATCACATAAAGAAGATATTTTCTTTCTATTGAGTGTTATGTCTTTTCCTCTTGACTCTTTAAATCCCTGGCTAGTAGCAGTAGGATTAAACACAGTTTTACTAATGATCGCTACTTTAGCTCCCAAAAAGTTACTCACCCCAGCAGGATACCTCCATGCTTGGGTACTAGGGGTTCTCATTTGGGGTACTCTTGACTGGCAGGGTTACTTAGTAGTAATGTTCTACTTTCTAGTCGGTTCTGGCGTCACTCGCATTGGTATGCTCCAGAAGGAAGCTGCAGGGATTGCGGAGAACCGTTCTGGTACCAGGGGACCTGAGAATGTTTGGGGTTCAGCTCTCACTGGAACGATTTGTGCCCTGGGAACCTTATTGCTGGGAACTCCTTATCGGCAGTTGTTACTACTGGGTTATGTAGCTAGTTTTGCCACGAAACTCTCAGATACTAGTGCTAGTGAGGTAGGTAAAACTTACGGCAAGCGAACGTTTTTGATTACTACCTTAAAGCCAGTGGCGCCCGGAACTGAAGGGGCTGTTAGTTTAGAAGGGACTTTAGCCGGTATAGTGGCATCAGCTGCGCTTTCTGTTATCGGTTGGGGTGTTGGTCTGATTGACTTGACAGGTATCGCTTTTTGTGCAACCTCAGCCCTCATTGCCACCAACCTCGAAAGCGTGATTGGTGCCACCCTACAATCTGAATTTGATTGGCTGACGAATGAAGTGGTAAATATTATTAACACCCTGATTGGTGCGATCGCAGCAGTGTTATTGCTCTTAATCTGGCAAGGATTAGCTCTGGGATAGGAGCTATCGGCTGTCAGCTTTCAGCTGACAGCCGATCCTACCTACCACCTATAGCAATCCGATAATTACGATTTATTCTCACATTGCCCCAATTAATCCACTTTTGGACCAAAAACCATCTGTAGAATCACTGGCTCACCATCCTCGTTGTGATATTTATCACCCCAAGCGCGAATAATATCATCTAGTTCTTCAAGTGCTTGCTCCATGTTTTCTGGTTTGATATCCAATTCTTCCAGAACTCGCATCACCTTTGGCTTACGGTCTGCCCAATCTCTCATCAAACGGAAGTACCTTGCTGTATCATCCACTACTGTGTAAGTACGTTCTGTGGCATCCGGTGGCGAATATGTCGCACGGGTGAGAGCGTAGTAAGGTAACCCCCAGGGGCAATCAATGCGGGTAACTGTTCCTGAGTAGAGTAAGCGACGCTTAATATGTTCTGCCATTGCTTCGCTCAAAGACTGGCGTCGTTCCTCGGGCCAATCTTCTTGAGAGCGGGCGTGGAGGAATTCAATTAATTCCAAGAACTGTAGTGAATTAACAACTTGAGCATCCGGCAGGTTTTTGGGCAGTTTTTCCTGAAGTTGTCGCTTTTCCTCCGCATTGAGGCTAGTTCCTGAGATCCGGGACCGTCCAGGTTGCCAGGGATACTGTTTCATCCAGACATAGGGAAATTGAATCAGGTAGCGAGGTTCCTGGGAACCCAGCATTTTCAACAATTTCCCTTTCGTCAAAGCTTGTCTGACTTCCTCAACAATTACTTTGACCCGCTTGGGCTCAATATGGTGCAAATGACCCGTCATGCGGGTATTCTCACCTTGCTCCAAATAGGTCATATAAATTGCGCATTTAGCAGCAGTTGCTGCTGCATCCAGGAAAGCCCCATGTCGGTGTCCACTGGCTCTCATAGCACTAAATGCCAGGTATAACATTATCTGATCCATTGCGCTGGGGCCAAGGCTTTTGATCAGATCGGTGTGGTTGATCATTTATCTTAGGGGCGGTCACATTGTATGGAAACGAAACTTTTTTGCTTTCAGGGACATCCATAAACAACCCTACTCTTTTTGCTGTTATGCAAAAATCACAGGGTTATTCTGCACGACCCCAAGAGTGAAAAACTCACTGTATCCAATGATAATCGGTGAGTCCAATTCACGCAGCAAAACCTGTGTTTAACTTAAGCACCCCAATATATAAAGCTTTATATTCTATTATAGAAAATAAAATCGAGGGTGAAAACCAAAAGAATTTCCCCTTTCTATTATAAGAGGGGAAATAGGAGAATCTTCCAGTTCTTCATACTTGGGCACTCACCATTAACTGTGCTTGAGCTAATGTCAGGCGTCCACTACCACGATAGGATGCCTCAGGAGTCAAGATTTCCGGTGCTTGAGCCAATTCCAAGCGTCCACTACCGCGATAGGATACCTCAGGAGTTAAGATTTCCGGTGCTTGAGCCAATTCCAAGCGTCCACTACCGCGATAGGATACCTCAGGAGTTAAGATTTCCGGTGCTTGAGCCAATTCCAAGCGTCCACTATCACGATAGGATACCTCAGGAGTTAAGATTTCCGGTGCTTGAGCCAATTCCAAGCGTCCACTATCACGATAGGATACCTCAGGAGTTAAGATTTCCGGTGCTTGAGCCAATTCCAAGCGTCCACTACCACGATGGGATAATTCAGGAATTAATATTTCTGTTGATTGAGCCAATTCCAGACGTCCACTACCAGAATTAGCAAAAGGTAGTTGCAAATTTGAGCTGTAAGCAATAAGCTGGGGATCAAACAAGAGGGAGATTACCAGCAGACCCACCAAAGTGATATATCTGAAAATACTCATAGTAGACTTCCGTGTTCAGAGTTCCTAGTCACTGATACGGAGTTACTGCTAGGGTGTCAGGAAATACTTTGAGGGAATTTTAGTCATCTCCAGCAAAATTACTGACCTCAAGGCGATTTGATGTCAGAAAATTTCTGTGTCTTACGGGTTTAGAGCTTGATTTTTGTTTGACGCAATTACTTAGCATTTTTCTTTAAATCTGCTAAGTTAAATTCCTATCCTAAAATGTTAAACTAGAGCGGCTTAGATCCCTGGCTGCTTGAAATAGTAGGTATTAGGTCCTAGGTATTGGGTGTTAAATCTTAGGTATTAGGTCTTGGGCTTTTATTAGATTCGGCGATTTACTGGTTAATGAGCAAAACACCTCGTATGTTCCCACGGACACGCATAGTCAACCGGAACAAACAAAAACACTTCGACATTACCATCAAAGGTGCATCCCACTCCCATTGGCGCGACCCTTACCATTTACTACTCACCCTGAACTGGTTGTGGTTTTTCGCCGTGATCGCAGTTTTCTATCTAATCACTAACACTCTATTTGCCCTGTTGTATCTAGCGGGAGGGGATTGCCTAGAAAATGCTCGTTCTGGTTCTTTTGCTGATGCCTTTTTCTTTAGTGTGCAGACGATGGCTTCCATTGGTTACGGTGTCATGCACCCGAAGACTGATTATGCCCATTTCATTGTAACCATCGAAGCACTGGTTGGTTTGATGGCCTTAGCCATGAGTACTGGACTGATGTTTGCTCGCTTTTCCCTTCCCACTGCTAAAGTCCTCTTCAGTAATGTTGCAGTAATTACTCCCTATAACGGTGTACCCACCTTAATCTTCCGCACTGCCAATAAACGCCGTAACCGCATTTTGGAAGCTCAGGTGCGGGTGAGTTTGCTACGGGATGAAGTTACAAAAGAAGGGGACTTCATGCGTCGGTTTTATGACCTCAAATTAGTTCGTAGCCAAACTCCTATTTTTACTCTTACTTGGACAGTAATGCATCAGATTGATGAGAGTAGTCCTCTATATGGTGCAACGCTGGAATCTTTAATTGAAGCGCATTCAGAGCTTGTAGTGATACTAACAGGTCTTGATGAAACAGTTTCTCAAACCATTCATGCTCGTCATTCTTACATTGAATCAGAAATTCTCTGGAACCAGCGTTTTGTGGATATCTTTTCGAGGAAACGGAATGGACGTTGGTTAATCGATTACAACCATTTCCATGATGTTGAATAATTGAGAATTGAGAATTGAATGTCTCTCGATAACCCTCATTTCCTATTCCCCATTCCCTATTCCCTATTCCCTATTCCCTATTCCCCATTCCCTGTTGTCTTATTCTCTGTTCATAGATTAAATACCAGCTTACAAAATCTTTATCTACTTGGCCATTTATTTATTGTCCCTTTGCTTTTTTTAGCCAAACAACTGTTAAAATTGGTAAACAAACAAGTATGCTACTTACTTTATTTATCATCAGACTAAATTTTTTGTTGATCAGAGGATGTATTTTGACTGCAACCAACAAGGTAGATATAAATGAACACCATTTCTATGACTAGCTACAGATCTTCCCAAAGGTTAAACCCGCTCTCGTTATTAGCACAATTATCTAGTCGTCAGGCTAATGGTTGTTTACAAATATCCAGTGGCTCTGTTATTTGGTCAATTTATTTAGAACAGGGAAAACTCCTCTATGCCTCCGATTCTGTTGATCCCTTTGAGCGACTCGATCGTCACTTGCGTCGCCTCAGTCGTCAAATTCCTACCCTGGTTAGTACTGTGAGGGTTCAAGTTCGCCTAATCTTTGAATCGGACTTAGAGAGTCAGTCTAGTCCCAATCCTGATTACCAAGCTATTTGCTGGTTGGTCAATCAACAGTATCTCAACTCACTTCAGGCAGCAACTCTCGTTGAAGCAATAGCAGAAGAGGTGATAGAGTCACTTTTGGAGGTCAAAGAAGGAACTTACCAATTAATTGACCAAGGCAAAATTGAGGAACTTCCTAAGTTTTGTAAACTAGAGTTGCGAACACTGGTGGAACGCTCTTACGAACAGTTGCGCCGTAAGCAGTCTTCAGCCCCAAATGACGTAACTGCCAAGGATTCAGGACAAAATAGTGCACCGCCAAAACAACAGACCGATCCTAACCAATTAACCACAAAACGTCCCACCTCAGCAGCAAGTAATCAGAAAGCTCCTGGGAACAAGGAAAAAGATAAGACAGACAAAAATACTTATAGTATTGCTTGCATTGATGATAGTCCAACGGTGTTAAATGCCATTAATTCTTTTTTGGATGATCAAAGCTTCTCCGTGGTTATGATTAATGATCCAGTGAAGGCACTAATGCAAGTCGTCAGGATTAAGCCAGACTTGATCTTGCTGGATGTAGAAATGCCCAACCTAGATGGCTATGAGTTATGTTCTTTGTTACGTAAGCACCCACTGTTCAAGAATACCCCCATTGTCATGGTTACGGGAAATACAGGGTTTATCGACCGAGCCAAAGCCAAACTGGTGAAGGCATCGGGTTATTTGACGAAACCCTTTAATCAATCAGAGTTACTCAAGATGGTGTTTAAGCATTTATCCTAGATGAGTAATGAGTAATGAGTAACGAGTAATGAGTAATGAGCTTTCTTAAGGCAGGAGGCAGGAGGCTCCGAGGCAGGAGGAACAAGAGTTTCCCTTGCCTAAAAAAAAGTTAGAAACTAGTGATATCAAAGGATTCGGCCATCCTTTTGCTATTTCTATTTTCAGCAAGAGTAATGAGTAATGAGTAATGAGTAATGAGTAATGAGTAATGAGTGTTCTTGTTGCCTGTTGCCAATTCCCAATTCCCAATTCCCAATTCCCAATTCCCTAGAACACCTAATTGATGTGCATTACCAAAATCAGTATTGTTACTATTATAACTACCTTCACTATCCTTGGTGTTGGTAATTTTAGCCCACAGATATACACTAAGCCATCAAGAGCATTCCCAATATTAAAGCTAGATGGAACAGCAGTAGCAGCTCAAAACAGCCAAGTTGCATCTGAGCCACAGTTACTCACTATCTATGAACCAATCCAGAATTTTGAGTGGGAGGGCATGTTTGTCAGTCCCCAAGGTATTGCCTACTTGGCTGAGGAAATTGCTCCTGACTGGTTGACAACTAATGAATTAGCTCTAGATTATGCCAGAAGTAATCGGGATCGTCAAGCCGAGGCCAAAGCACTGTTTGATTTGGGTTTAGCTAACCATGCTGTAGGTGGCTTTTTTGACAGAGCCATTGATTACTACCAACAGAGTTTAACTATTGCTCAAGAAATTAATAATGGTCGCTTCGCGAACCGCCAAAGGCATCGTGAGTTGGAAGTACTCCTACTGGGAAATCTGGGATTGGCATACCTACAAAGCGGTTACTATTACATCGAACCCTTTGACTATTTGCGGGAATATTTCAGCTATACCTGGCATAAGGCTTATTCTTACCAAGGTGGTGACCCGAAGTTAGGGGGGATGGCTCTAGGAAATTTGGGTAATGCTTACTATGGTGCAGACCTTTATGCTCAAGCTATTGCCACTCATCGGCGGCGTTTAGAACTCTCTCAAGAACTGCAAGACCGTCGAGGAGAAGCCAAGGCTTTAGGAGATTTGGGTCTGGTTTATCATGCCTTGGGAGAATATGACCAAGCGATTAATTATCATCAGCAGAGATTAGCTATCTCACAAGCAATTAAAGATCCCTCAGGAGAAGGACAAGCTGTTTCCAATTTAGGGATAGTATACCATACTTTAGGAGATTATCAGCAAGCTATTGCATACCAACAGCAGTATTTAGGGATCTCCAGAGCCAGCAAAAATCCCCTGGGAGAAATTCAGGCTTTAGGTAACTTAGCAGGTGCTTACTATTTCCTGGGAGATTATCATCAAGCGATCGCACTGTCTGAGCAGGCATTAGCAGTAGCTTATAATATTCGTGAGTCCCAAATGGCCAATAAGATTCGCGGTAATCTCGGACTTGTCTATTTTCAACAGGGAGATTTCGAGGGGGCAGTTGAGTTATATCAACGTTTCTTTGCCTCTGCTTCTTTTCGCGATAACCGCCAAAGGGAAGCAGTAGGACGCAATAATACAGCAGTTATTCAATTTACCTCTGGCCAGGTATCAGCCGCTATTACTAACCTGCGAGAAAGTATTGAACGCTTGGAATCCCTAAGAACCAGGTTAGGAGATAATGATGCTTATAAAGTATCAATTTTTGAAACCCAAAATACTCCTTATATTAACTTACAAAACATTCTGATTGCTCAAAATCAAGTTGAAGCTGCTCTCGAAATTGCTGAGAGAGGGAGAACTCGTGCTTTGGTGGAACTCTTATCCCAGGGTTTATCCTCTCGGCAAACTGAGGTATCTACCATTACTCCACCCAATATCGAGCAGATTAAACAAATTGCCAAAGCTCATCAGGCGACAATCGTTGCTTATTCCATTATTGCGGAAAACTTCCCAGAGCAAAATCGACTGGCAACCAAGGAATCAACCCTGTTAATTTGGGTAGTTAAACCTTCCGGGGAAATAGCCTTGCGCCAAGTAGATATTCTGAGAAACCGGGTTTCTCGTGACGAAAACAACGGAATATCAGCATTTTCCCCCAAGAAACCCGGTTTCTGGACTAATTCTCTAGAAGAGTTGGTTCTCAGTAGTCGTGACTCGATTGGGGTCAGAGGCATCGTGGTAGTGGAAGATGCACAAACAGCAAATCAACCATCACAGGAAACTGATTCCACTCAAAGTCTACAGCAACTTCATCAACTACTGATCGAACCGATCGCCCACCTATTACCAACAAACCCTAACGAGCATGTGATCTTTATCCCTCAAGGTGAGCTATTCCTCGTTCCTTTCCCGGCACTCCAGGACAATTCCGGTAAATATTTGATAGAAAAACACACTATTCTCACTGCGCCTTCGATTCAAGTACTCGATTTAACCCGTAAGCAAAGGAACCGGATTGGGGATAGGAGTTCCCATTCTCTAGTAGTAGGCAATCCTACCATGCCCACTGTGTCCCTAGTTCCAGGGGAGCAGCCGCAACAGTTATCCTCCCTACCTGGTGCCCAACGAGAAGCCCAAGCGATCGCACCTCTATTAAATACCCAACCCCTAATCGGTAATCAAGCTACGGAAACTAGGATTAAGCAACAATTGGGTAAAGCTAGTATAATTCATCTAGCAACTCACGGGTTATTAGATGAGATCAGGGGATTAGGAAGTGCGATCGCTTTAACCCCATCGGAACAAGACGATGGTTTACTCACCGCTGAAGAAATCCTGGATTTGCAATTGAATGCCCAATTAGTAGTCTTGAGTGCCTGTGATACAGGTAGAGGTAGAATTACTGGAGATGGAGTAGTTGGGTTATCTCGCTCTTTTATTAGTGCTGGAGTTCCTAGTGTAATAGTTTCCTTATGGCAAGTGCCGGATGCTCCTACTGCTTCGTTAATGACTCAATTTTATCAAAGTCTATCCTCCAACCCAGATAAAGCACAAGCCTTACGTAGTGCCATGCTGGCGACGATGAAACAACATCCTGAGCCGAAAAATTGGGCAGCTTTTACCTTGATTGGGAATTGAGAATTGTTGTTGGTTGTTGGTTGTTGGTTGTTTGTCGTTTGTCGTTTGTCGTTTGTTGTTTGTTGGACTTTTCCTGCGAGAATGCTCTATAGTACCAAGTTCGGATAAACAGTTATAATTCCCTTCCCCATATCCAAGCATGTAGGGGCGGGTTCGCTCAATACCTTTCTATTTAACGATAATTGAACTAAACCCGCCCCGGCCTTTGGTAAGTCCATCTTGGGTTAAACCGGGGCGGGTATTACAGCAGTTTTCGCTGTTATGTGGTACACCTTTATCCCCCCAACCCCCCTTAGAAAGGGGGGCAGTAAAAGTCCCCCTTTCTAAGGGGGATTTAGGGGGATTTTTCTTACTGTACCTCATAACAT
>JAAHGR010001079.1 GCA_010672425.1 Symploca sp. SIO2E6 | reverse complement strand
CTCGATATTCTCCAGCCAGAAGCAATTCCGAACCACAGGCTTGGCAAAAGAGGAGATTATCGGGATTTTCGGGATTAGGACAGTTGGGATTAATACAGTGGCTCATGGGAATTGGGAATTGGGAATTGGGAATTGGGAATTGGGAATTGGGAATTGGGAATTGGGAATTGGGGTGAGCAATAGCTATTTATATATTAGTTGTTCAAATTTTGTTGTTGTAATACCAATTATCTTAGGCGATCGCACTGTAGGGGCTATTTTTCTCGATTTTGTGGTATCCTTCTACATAATGCAGTAGGTGTGCGCCTATAAGGTCTAGAGAGAAAGCGATTGCCTTCAGCACCAACGAAGTTATCGCATCAATGATCGCATCCATTAACTATTTTCAGTCCGTTTTAACGGACTTGAGCTATAAGCGGTGGGGTTTTAACCCCTGGTGGGTTATCGCAATTGATGCAAGTTATCGCAAGGAAACATGTACAACAGCAAATTTTTCATGGGGACTGCCTCCTGCCTCCTGCCTCCTGCCTCCTGCCTTCTTTCCTTCTGCCTTCTGCCACTATTAACCACTACTGCCAAAGCAGCGAACCCGGAACATCTAGAACAACTCCAACAAACCAACGCTTGTCCTGAATGTGACCTCACAGATGCTCAACTTAATGCTGCTAATCTCCAAGAGGCAAATCTCAAGGGAGCAAACCTCAATGGTGCTCAACTTGAGGGAGCAAACCTAACTAAAGCCAACTTGAATGGAGCCCAGTTGAGGGGAGCTCAACTAACAGGAGCATACCTTACAGGAGCTCAATTGAGAGGAGCAAATCTTAGAAGAAGGCAGGATTGGGAACTCCAAGAATCAGATTATACCAATTTTGGGACTTGTCTTACTCCCCCAGCTCCCTCAGTGATGGGATGTTGGTCTGTTTGGAAGTTCCTGAAAAAAACTGTAACTGATTTGCAGGATGCGGACCTACAGGGAGCTGATTTGTATGCAGCTAACCTTTCTTCTGCAATTATGACCAATGCTAATTTCCAAGAAGCTCGAGTGGATCATGCTAACCTGGCAGGTGGGAAATTGGAGAGAGCGAACTTTACTCAAACTAACCTGGCAGCGGCCAATTTAAGAGGAGCCAATTTAAAAGAAGCCATATTGAGGAAAGCGGATCTTAGAGGTGCTAACCTAATAGGAGCTAATCTAACCAAAGCTAACCTGGATACAGTTAACGCCGATAATGCTGACTTAAGCGGTGCTAATTTGCGTCAGGCTTATTTACTCCATGCCGACTTCAATGGTGCAGTGCTGAGGAAAGCCCGACTTCAGGAAGTGGATTTAAAATATGCTAGCTTCCCAGTTGCAGATTTGAGGGGTGCTAATTTCCAGGGGGCGATGTTGCAAGGTGCAGGTTTCAACCGTGCTAATCTCAGGGAAGCGAATCTGACTAATGCGGACTTGACCAATGCTAAATTCGGCAATAGCCAGCTGACAGATGCCCAACTAACCGGTGCCAAACTCCAAGTCGCTTACCTCCACAGTGCCAATCTCACCAATGCCAATTTGAACGGTGCAGACTTGCGAGAAGCTCAACTACATTCTGCTAACTTAACCAATGCTTCCCTAGTAGGTGCTACCCTCGAAAGAGCTAGTCTGATCAGTAGCCAGCTCAATAATGCTAACTTAACCTACACTAACTTGAGTTGGTGTGACTTAAGGGGAGCCAACCTGAGCAATGCTAACCTGAGTCATGCTAATCTAGCTCAAGCAGATTTAGGACTTGCCACCCTAGTTGATGCCAATCTGAGCAGTACTAATCTCAGGGAAGCCAAACTCAAAGGAGTAATTGGACTTAACAGAGACTGGTTACTTAATCCCGAGCAGTAATTAGTCATTGGTTATTAGTCATTGGTACAAACAACCAACAACCAACAACCAACAACCAACAACCAACAACCAACAACCAACAACAAACAACCAACAACCAACAACCAACAACCAACAACCAACAACCAACAACCAACAACCAACAACCAACAACCA
>JAAHGR010001078.1 GCA_010672425.1 Symploca sp. SIO2E6 | reverse complement strand
TGACTCAGCCGCTGTGGGGGAGAAATGTCGAGTTGCTCTTTCCACCAAGCTTTCAAATTCACTTTACCCAACAGGTTAAAAGCTTTCCACAATTCCACCGCTAGTCCCTTATACCATTGATCTGGAGCCGATCTTACTACATAAGTGGGGGCATCTAGCGGCAAGCTTCCCCCCACTTGATAATCAAAGGTGGAGGGTTGTTCCGTATTCCTGAGTAAATCGTTTTCAAATTTCAGCTCAGCTTGAGTGGCTTTCAGTACTTCCAAGGTTTGGGAAAGTTCTGCGGTACGCTCTTCCACTCTCAGCTCTAGAGTACGATTATACTCTTCTAATTGTTCATAGAGGCGGGAATTTTCAATAGAGATGGCAGCTTGAGAAGAAAGAGCAGTTAAAATTGCCACGCGATCGCTGGTGAAGGCACCGGTTACCAAATTATTTTCTAAGTATAAAATACCGCTGAGTTTACCTTGATTGAGCAAAGGGGTACAGAGAATCGATTTAGGTTGAATAGTTGGGCTTCATTTTCAGCTAACAGTTGTTGTATCATAGACGTAAAAGCAGCAGCAATGGCAGAATAGGGAATATTGCGCTGAAATTGGTCGAACTTTCCCGAAATAAAATAGCCTCGTTGAGCTGTAAATGATTTGGTAATCTTTTAGGTTGTTCATCTTGAAAATTGCTCACAGAAGGCAAGAGATAGGGAGATGGGGGGATGGGGGGATGGGGGGATGAGGGAAAGAAAGAGTGAGGTATTACAGAGTAGTATTGCACACCTGCCTTTCTGCTAAGCAACAGCAAACCCTGTATATTTCCTAATTTCCGGCTCATGAAATCCTAAAACAATATCCTCCTTGAGAATCCCCACTGAAACCAGTTCGTTGGCTATGCCCTCTTCTGTATTATCACATTGAATCCAGACTTGATCATTGATAATTTCTAGATGAATCAAACAACTATGAAAATGTTGCTTTCCTTGCCAACCCTCAGAGATAATCAAGTATTGTCCATGTTCGCGATCGTAAGCTGCGCGATTTTTTAAATCAGCATTGGCATATCTGATATTTACATATGGATTCAAGACAGTAGGAATCAGGTTTTGATATTTGACTAGCTTATCCATTGCTCAATAATCTCCTTGTCAGGATCGAATATAATCAATTTTAAAGTTTTATCTTCTAATAAAATTTTTCCAATCTCTTCAGTAAATAAGCGTTGAAACACTGAATTACGAATAGCCAAGTAAAGAATGCGTTCTGACAATTGTCGTTTAAAAATCTTTTCGTACAAAATATATTGACCAAGTGCATTTTTGAGATCTTCTATTTCAGATGTGCCAACAAAACTTTTAACTTCTACTGCTATTTTTTGTTCTTGTTTTTCAGCGATTAATAATTTTTCAGCTGCTAAATCAACAAATAAGTCCTTTTTTCCGACTTTTAAGCTTAAAGGATCGTCTGTGATTGTCCAACCATCCTTGATTAAGGCTTGTTTAACACAGTAATGGTAAATATCTCTAGTAGGCATTACTTTAATACTACAAGTTATGTACTGCTTCTTAAGCGAAAAAGAATTAAAGACAATACAGCTTGGTAATCGCTTACTCTTTCTCTCCCAATCCCCAATCCCCCATCTCCCCATCTCCCCATCTCCCCATCTCCCCATCCCCCCATCTCCCCATCCCCCCATCTCCCCATTTCCCCATCCCTCATTCTAGTCCATAGAAACGAGCCGGGTTATCCCACAAAATTTTGGCTACAGTTTCCTTAGATAATTGTTCCTCAAGAGCCACTACTTCTGCAACCACATCGGGTTTGTGATCCATGTGAGGATAGTCTGAGCCAAAGATTAAATTATCTGAACCGAACAGTATCCTTCGGACTATGACAACACGGTACATTGTGATACATTGTCTGAAAGTTGGCACGGATTCATCCGTACAGGCGCTACTGCAAACGCCTCTATCGAGTCCGAGTTAAAAACCTCATTCCCAAATACTTTTCTAATCATGTAATGGGCACCATTGATATCTGCATTA
>JAAHGR010001077.1 GCA_010672425.1 Symploca sp. SIO2E6 | reverse complement strand
TGCCGGGAGTAAAGGCAGTAATCTAGCTGTTGCTGATTTTCTGAAAGCTAGAGGCTATCAGCTGTTTCGCTATCAGCCTTACCTGCAAAAACTCATTCCAATTGATTTGACTAAGGATTTATCCAATCAATTGAATATAATTGCTGTCCCTGCCGACTTATCAAATTGAAGCGAGACATGCTAGTGGAAATGGGGTGTTAGGTTTTAGATAGTGGTATTATACTCTTAACTAGCACATTGTGAAACCCTTACGCAGCAAGAATTTCACAATGTGTCAGTTTCATCCATTGCGGATGCGATAGCGTCCGTGGGAGGCTCAGATCTTGCACGCCTGCTGGAAACATGCTTGTGGAGGTAGGCACTATTGCAACAGCTCATCTGGCAACAGTGATAAGATTGGACGTTTTCAGTACCGAAATTGATTGCTCTGGCTTACGGTATTAAGTATTTTTGATGCATAGTGCAAGATGTGAGTTATACCAAATTCGGTCTAATAATGAGCAGCAAATTATTGATACTCGGTCGGTGCAATTTCCCTGATATGCTGCCGAATTATCCAGGCAGTTTGAGCATCTGATAATTCCTCTCGACGCTGGGCTTCTGTCTGCAAAATCTCTATTAATTCTGGTATCCACAGTTCAACCTCTTCTGGCTCTCCATCTGCCATAGATAGTAACCAGGTAGCCTGAGCTTCTTCTTCTTGGCCTTGGAGCAACAATAATAAGCCTAAATACCAATAGTAAGACTTGATATCTGGTTCTATTTCTATCCCTCGTTCATATAGAGCTGCCGCTTTGAGATAATCTTCTTTAAGCAAGTACTGATGGGCTTGCTGCTGCCAATCAGTTGTATTCATTAAGGTAGTTAATAGTTGCTCAAAAGTTGATTCATTTTCGTAGTTAAGTTTGAGCAGCCAGGGTTTAAGAAGACTGTGTGCTATCAGTTGTTGCTCTGGGCTAAGTTCTTCCTGCCAGCGACCTGTTTTGGCTTGAGCAATGTGATTAGTATGTAATAAAGTAGTACGGTCTATGGTATGTGAACCAGCTTGAAAGACTTGCTCAGAAGTAATTTTTTTGATACTTTTTGCTATTTTAAGGTTATTCTCTAAACTAGTTTCTTCGCAAATATTTTCATAGGTGGATTCATTTAAATCTACTTCTAAGTAGTTAGCTATTTTCCTAATCTCTGTAATCGGATTACTTGTAATTTGATCAAAGCCGATAAACAAAGTATCTCCATTTTGTTGATACCAATCTAGCATCGTTAAATTGCCAAAAGTGCCCGTGAGTGCTAGATCATAGGTTATTTGTTCAAAGCTCAAGCGAGAACATAATACATCCCTGGGATCACGGTATGTATAAATATTTTTGGCTCTTTGAGATTGAATCATCCGTAAAGCAAAGTTGCCTGGAGTATGAGTTTTCAGAAGAATATCCTTGTTAGAGGAAGATGTTGCTTGGATATAATCATCGACTGCTTGTCCTTCTCCTACATATCCTGACGTATAAGGTTTTGAGGTAGCCTTTAAAATGAGGCGACAAACGTTAAAAGACCAAGTTGATGCTGATCTTGGCATACCACTACAAAAAATAATCATTAGTTCATGTACTTTATTAAGATAAGAATACAGTTAATCACGACAATTGCAAACATCAGCAGATAGGCTAACTCAAATACTTTGCCCACATCCGCTCGTAGGCTTTCTCCATTTCCCAGGTAAATTGCTTGGCATTCCATAGGGAAGCCGTTTGCCTTGATTGTCGTAATTTCCAGGATATTTGTTGCCGTAGAACCTCATCTTTCCCTAAGCGAATTCCCCACTCGACATACTCTTCGTCAGTCCAAGCAATTCCCTCTGTTATACCTACATTCATCATCATAGTATAGCTGTTACGAGCAGCAAATTGTTGCCCAACTCGTGTTACGATGGGGATGCCCATCCAGAGAGTTTCTAGGGTTGTTGTTGCTCCATTATAGGGATAGGTATCTAATACCACATCAGCAATACCCAAGTTGGCTCTATGAACTTCCTCTGAAATA
>JAAHGR010001076.1 GCA_010672425.1 Symploca sp. SIO2E6 | reverse complement strand
CTCAAGATTAATTAATCTAAGCTTGTAAGCCTCCCTCAATACTCGTCGCAAGGCACATATCATTTTCTTGACGGTAGTAGGCTCGTACTTCTCCAATAACGCCCCTTGCACCGCAGCTGTATGTTCGTAACGGAGTGCCGCCCAATCTAGGGTCAAAGCATCACATTCACCATTGGTTAACAAAGCCGCGATCGCATTAAGAGATTGCCTCATGGTAGAACGTGAACCTTTGCCCAGCATGGACAAGTAAACTGCTGCCGGATGTCGAGTTAAAGGGACAGCAGTAGTGAGAGCTAGGGAATCATCAGTAAGGATGTCAGAAGGCATCCTTTTATCATCCCACCAGTGGTTCAACTCATAGGCGAACACTTGAACTAGTAAGGCGACTTTTTCACAAAGAAATGGGGGTCTGGGGGCGAGATGCCCCATCCTATGAGTGGGTGGGGAGGGATAGCCCCCAGGTTAAAAAAGGGGGTTCAACACCCCCTTTTTTAACAAATCGGTAACGTTTCGGTAAGCTTAATGACCGCGCTAGTTAGGGTTTGTTGCATAAGTGCGGAAGCTATGCCAGACGATGGTTTTAAGCATTTTTTTGCCAAAAAAGTGCACTGCATCGGGGCAAATTTATGAGTGTCTTACTACTTTATCTCACATGTGAAAAATATGCTACTATCTTTTCATGAGCAAACAAGTCCTGACCGTATCCTGCAAATTGTCCGTAACACCTGAAGTGGCACAAAATATAGATGCAACACTTCAGGCGTTCTGTGATGCCTGCAACTGGATTAACCAAACCGTTGACAAGAAAGTGATGGGGAAAGTCTCCATGCAGACAATGGTGTATCAGGACGTAAGGGGACGGTTTGAGCTAGGGGCAAACCTAGCCATTCGCGCTATCGGTAGAGTCTGCCAAAGTCGCAAGTCTGCCAAGGGGAAAAAGTCCGAAGTCAAGCAGTTCAAGCCAACTAGCTTGGACTATGACGCCAGAACGTTTAGCTTTAACGAACATGACTCGACGGTAAGCCTGAACCTAATTCAAGGTAGAGCTAAGGGCATCAAGCTAGATATTGGCGACTACCAAAAGCAACTTTTGCAAGGGAAAAAGCCAACTAGCGCTGAATTGGTTAAGCGCAAAGATAGCTCCTACTTTCTGCAAATCCAGGTCAAAGATGAACCGCCAAAGCTAATTAGAACTAGCAGTGTTTTAGGTGTAGACCTTGGACGCAAAGATATCGCGCATACTTCAGTTGGAGACAGTTTTAGCGGAGAGCAAATCAACAGAATTCGCGACCATTATGCAAGCTTGAGGGCTTCTCTTCAGAGGAAAGCCACGCAAGGCACGCGGAGTACTCGCCGCAGAGCGAGACAACTCTTGAAACGGCTGGCGGGGAAGGAGAGGCGCTTTCAGTCTTGGTTGAACCATCAAATTAGCTATCGCTTAATTCAGCAAGCCAAGCAACAATCAATGGCGATTGCACTGGAGGATTTAAGTGGGATAAGAGAACGCACCAATCAGCAACCTAGAAGCAAACAAGAGAGACGCCGCAGTAACTCATGGGCGTTCTATCAACTGCGTAGTTTCTTAGTCTACAAAGCCGTTAAGTTTGGCGTTCCTTTGGTATTTGTTAACCCTGCTTACACCAGCCAAACGTGCCACCAGTGTTTGCATATCCACCCTGAAAAAGGTAAGTCCTACCGCAATGGCAAGACTTACAGGTGTGGTCATTGTGGTTGGATTGGTGATAGCGATTTTAATGGCGCTAACATGATTTCGTTATTAGGGGCGACCGTAAACTCGCCTAGAGGCTCGAATCTGAGTTGTCAGATTCAGGGCTACTGAAAAGCCCCATCCTATGAGTGGGTGGGGCTGTTTACTCTCGATCCCGACAGATAGATTATTGGAACAGCGATTCTAAAAACAAGTCTGCTTCATTGACTTGTGCTAGACTATGAAAGCATATCTTGACCATATTTGGTGACTAAGGCTATTATATGGTTTATCTCAAGCCAATAATGAATAGTGAAATAGCACGGACTGAATTTAAGAG
>JAAHGR010001075.1 GCA_010672425.1 Symploca sp. SIO2E6 | reverse complement strand
CCCACACTTAAAGTAGATAGGCTCTACTAAGTCCCCAGCTAGTTGTTGCTGGAGTCGAGCCACTTTTTCATTCAGAGTTTCAATCTGAGTGAGCAAAAGACCGCGCTCAATTTCCCAAGCCTCTTGAGCTTCCCCAATCCGCTTATTGAATTCCCCCGTGAGCCCTAGGATATAGTTTTTCCTATCAATGTGACGCTTGGCAACCTCACCAGCCCAAGCCTTGTACTTCTCACTTATTGAGATTGCCTCAGCATAGATGACTTCACCTTCCTCTATGAGTGCTCTGTACTTGCTTTTGAGCGCTTCTCTATCCTGAGTGATATATTCCTGAACCTTCTGATTTACCTCGCTCTCAAGTTCATTGGAGTAAGATTCTTCATACTCAATAACCTGTTCTGAGAGCTTGGCTTGCTGAGAAGAAGATACTGCTAATTGTGCTTGAGTAAATTGAAGTGATTCTTTTAGATTACAGTTCTCTGTTTTCAAGCTCGACAGTGAATTTTTCACCCTCGACAATTCAGTTTTCAGTTCAGCTATGCCAATAGATAACCTACCATTATCATGCTGGACATTCTCCAACTGCTTAAGGGAGGCTCTAGCATCACCTAATGCTTTCTCCAAGGAGAGAACTTTTTGATTAGCTTTACGGTGGATATTCTCACTGACAATTATGCTAACTGGAATGATTCCCAGACTACTCAAAGCTACCAGCTTGATAGTAGGCTTGAATAGTCCTATTGTCAGTGCTAAAACTGTTAAGCTGAATCCAGTTAATCCACCAATGATTATCTGTTTTCTCATTGACTATTCCTGTGACTGTTCCTGTTGTGTCAACAATGATTTGAATTCGGCTAACTTGGCTTTCTTATCTTTGGTTTGTAGAGACGCTAACTCAGCTCCTGCTTTAGCTTGAGCCAATTTCTCGTTCAGTTCTTTCTCTGTTTCCGCTGCGATTGACTGGGCTGTACTTGTGCGTGATTTAGCAGTTCCCAGTTCAATACTTTTCTGCTGGTTATTTTGCAACTGAATCTGATAATCAGTAAGGTCACCTTTGACTTTCTCATATGCAGTAGCAGCTTGAACTCCAGCACTGAAAGTTTTAGCTTTCTTACCCTCAACTACAAATCTTTCACGGGTTAAATCAAATGCTTTCCCAGTTAGCTGTACAGCGCGTGTTGCACCCTCGTAAATTCTGCTAGCCTTGATAAACTCACCCTGAGATACTTGTGGTAAACTCTCAGGCGGGTTCAGCGGGTTTTTAACGCAATAATCAGCAGATTGAAACTCAGGTAATTCATCCTGCACACTTTCCACACCGAGGGGATTCAACCCACTCATCTCACTGTATTGAGCAGCTTCCTTGACTTGTTTGACAGTATTCTGGACTGCTTTTACTGTAGAAGCTGCTGTTTTTGTGGCACTCTTAGCAGCGCCTACGGTTTTCTTAGCTAGAGTCCTTCCTCTACGCTGTGAAGCATTCTTACTTAAGCTTGGTCTTGCCATCTTAATTCCTCCGATTTGTGGGTAAATATTCCATGTTTCACTTGTAAATTTTGCTGGTAGCTATCTATTTGTTCCAACAAATCCAACAAGTAATCATCAAAATCGAACTGCTCAAATGTTTCCTCGACTTGTTCAAGGTCTACTTGTCTTGTGGCTTCTTCCTCCATAAAATTAAGCCGGGAGTTGCACCCGGCCACTGGCTCTATCGCTTGCTGATGATTTGGAGATGCTGGGTAGTAGTCCCGTCAGGGTCAATGCAAGTGGTGGTTACGTTGACCCACGTCTGGTTACTGGTTTTGGTCTGAGAATACTGGGGTAGTGGTGCGAAATCTTGTACTGTGGTGGTTTGTGACATAATTAGTTAGTCCTTTGGTTTTCAAGGGATTGCATTTTGGAGACAGCGCTCGAAGTTTGGACGCCTAGAGCGCTACTCTCCATTAAGGGTTATCCAGTTGAGCTACTTTTTGAAGATTCGATACTGCAATATCGCTTAAATTGATTTTCAATTCCGAAGCTAATTGACTCATATTCCACAAAATAAAGCCCAT
>JAAHGR010001074.1 GCA_010672425.1 Symploca sp. SIO2E6 | reverse complement strand
TTTCTCTCAACCATCTCTCTTGTACTACGAGCTGCTTCTTCGATTTCTTGGGGATTGAATACACGTTCTCTTGGAGAAAATAAACGTACTCTAGACCTAATTTGGAGAGGTTTTTGCTGAACCAATTTTTCTTTCTTTTGATTTAGAATTAAATAGTTATAGGTCATGATCAGATATCTCGTAAATACAGGACAGGGTACACATACTTGTAAAAGGGCAAGTACGTCGGACTCTTTTTCTCTCTTAACTCTATGTTAAGCTAATTTAAATGTTCTACTAGAGCAGAGTTTACATTTTACAACAAACTGAAATATTTAGCAAATAATTTACTCGTTTGTTGCTAATACAAGCTTTTGCCTGCCTCAAGAAAAAGCTAACAATTTGATTGGGTTAACTATATGGTGGATGACGACCTAACAATCCAGCGGGTGAGGGAAAAAAGGTGTGGGGAGTGTAGGTAGTGTGGCAATACTACTCGGATAAGCTTATCCCCCCATCTCCCCATCCTGACAAGGGGGAAAGTTTTTTACTTTCGGGTGGGGATAAGACAAGGTGGACAAGGTGGACAAGAAGACTCATGAGGAAAACCGTATAAATTATTGTTCGGTTCTTAAAAATCCCAGATACAACATTCATCCCAGTTTTTCGTGAAACATCAACATATGTCTACTTTCCCTCCTTGTCCTCCTTGTCTCTTATTGACCGGAATATTAAAAACCTACCCTTGTGAGTCCCCATCCCCCCATCTCCCATTAACCGAGCAGTATTGCTTGGGGAAGCTGGAAGTCAGGTTAGTTCAATAGGGATTTCGACCAATATTATACTCTGGCTGATAGTTTAGAGTATCCTTATGGTTAGGGGTGTATCGTGGCGTATGTTTGAAAGTGTATCAGAGTACCGTATCAAGTAAATTTAGCTCAATTTCAATTCTTGGATAAGATAATGGGTGTTGATTTTACAGTCGCTATCCCAACATACAATGGGGAGAAGCGTCTACCAGAAGTTTTAGACCGATTGCGAAACTCCGGCAGAAATGCTTTGGGGCAAGCAAAAACACAACCCTGTCGTTGGGAAGTCATTGTTGTTGACAACAACAGCAGTGACAACACAGCGCAAGTGGTTCGTTCCTATCAAGCCGACTGGCCAAAGCAGTATCCTTTAAGGTATTGCTTTGAGCCCAAGCAAGGAGCCGCACATGCTCGCAATCATGCCTTTCATGAAGCTCAAGGTCTACTAGTTGGTTTTTTGGATGATGATAACTTACCTAGTCCTGATTGGATAGCAGCAGCTTGGTCATTTGCTCAGGATCATCCAGCTGCTGGTGCTTATGGTAGTCAAATCCACGCTGATTTTGAGGTGACACCTCCCAACAATTTTGAAAGAATTGCTCCTTTTTTAGCAATTACTGAGCGCGGCTCAGAACCGCTACGGTATCAACCTCACCAGAAAATATTGCCGCCTTCTGCTGGGTTGGTTGTCCGTAAACAAGCATGGCTAGATAGCTGTCCCCCCAAACTAGTTTTGACAGGGCGTACCTATAATAGTATGCTAACTGGCGAGGATTTAGAGATGATCTCTCATATCCAAGCCAAAGGCTGGGAAATCTGGTACAATCCGGCAATGTCCATTGACCACAAAATCCCCCACTGGCGTCTGAAGCGCGAGTATTTAATTCCTTTTTTCCGTGGGATTGGATTGAGTCGTTATGTAACACGAATGCTCAGTGTCAAACCTTGGCAACGACCATTGGCAACCCTCGCTTACCTGAGTAATGATGTGAGAAAAATTACTCTCCATTTGCTCAAACACCGTTTGCAATTACGTTCTGACTTGATTGCTGCTTGTGAAATGCAACTATTTATTAGTAGTCTACTTAGTCCCTGGTATTTATGGAGACATGGGTATCTTGACAGCAATCAGCCAGAAAAATTTTCCAGTGCCGCAGTTAAGCAATCTCTGACTACTGATGCCTAGTGGTAAGGAGTGTGGGGAGATGGGGAGATGGGGAGATGGGGAGATGGGGAGATAGGACAAAATCTATATCAACTCATTACTC
>JAAHGR010001073.1 GCA_010672425.1 Symploca sp. SIO2E6 | reverse complement strand
CAAAAGGGACAGCAACAGCGGCGGCGTAAAAAGCCTCCTCAGCAAACTCGCTCTCCTCTCCAACCGCCTAGCCAGCAGCAGGTAAAGCGTAAGCTGCCACAGCCTCCCCCTCCCCAATCGGTTGTAAGATCCCAGGCAAAACCACCAATGCAGATGGGGAGACGGGGAGATGGGGAGATGGGGAGAATGAACATTCCACCCAAAACGTCTCTCACTCCTCCCTCAGTACAACTGCCACCATACCCTCAAAGTGGTAGTAGACCCAAGGGGCATCAGATTCCGGGAAGACAGTTACCACCAACAGTTAAACCAGCAACTGATGCCCGCAAACGGCGTCGAGAATACAACAAATTAAGGACGACAAGGACAGCTGTGGCCTCATCTCCTAGGGGAACAACTAGGGCACAACCGAATCAGCAACAGTCTTACCCCCAAGCTACTCAGCGTCAGAAATCTTCCAAAGGTAGGCGTCCACTCAAACGTCCTGTGAGCTCATTGGTTTATCTCGTCCGCATGGTCATTGTCGGGATTGGCATTGGTGCTATCGCGGGAACTATCTTGTCTACCTTGAGTCCCTCGGATCAAACGGCAGTGAAAACCAATGATCAGGCTAAAACTCAAATTCAGGAAACTCCTACTGCGGCAAGCAGCTCCCTACCTCTATCCTTGCGGCAGGAAATCCCCACTTTGAAAACCAAAATGCAGACTCTGGTAGCGCAAAACCCTAACTTGCAACCAGGAGTGTTTATTATTGATCTTGATACCGGAGCTTATCTTGACTGGCAGGGTAGTGCCAGTTTTTCTGCCGCTAGTACGATCAAAGTACCAATTTTAGTAGCTTTCTTTCAAGATATTGATGCGGGCAAAATTCGTTTAGATGAACCTCTAATCCTGCAACAAAATTTAATTGCTGGAGGTTCTGGAGACTTGCAATACCAACAACCAGGAAGCCAATATACCGCCTTGGAAGTGGTCACCAAAATGATTGCCATTAGTGATAATACCGCCACTAACATGATCATTGCTCGACTTGGTGGTCCCAATGCCCTTAATCAACGCTTTGCTACTTGGGGTTTGAAAGCAACAGCAATTCGCAACCCTCTGCCGGATTTGGAAGGGACTAATACTACTAGCCCCAGAGACCTAGCAGATTTGATGTCAGTTGTCAATCAAGGGAAATTGATGTCCTTGCGATCGCGCGATCGTCTACTAGACATTATGCAACAAACTGAGACTAACACCATGCTACCCCAAGGATTAGGGCCAGGAGCCACCATTGCCCATAAAACTGGCAATATTGGTTCAGTGTTAGCTGATGTTGGTTTAGTGGATATGCCTACTGGCAAACGTTACATTGTCGTGGCAATGGTTAAGCGTCCCCACAATGATGATAGTGCCGAAGAGTTAATTCGCCAGATTTCCAGCGTAACCTATGAATACTTCAACCAACCCCGTGCTACCCCCAGCACTACCTCAAAGCCTTCGGAAAATACGGCTATTTTAACCAGAATTCCTACATTTAACGACAACAAGCCCAGCAACAACAACAACGTGCCGAAGAAGCTGAGCAAAAAGCTGCAAGGTTAGCAGAAAAATTAAGAGCAATGGATATTGACCCTGATGCCAACGAATAAAGTTACCTTGTTTGTTGATTCTTGTAGACTTAATTACCTCAATTCCTTAAAATACGGACTTTGTACTATGACTACAACAGCAACCCAACTTGATTTAACTCCCACCTTTCGAGACCATACTCAACTACCGGAATCTGATGGTACATTTGTGTTCGCGGAGCGTGCCGTAGGCAAAAATTTCCAGGAACATCCTCAAAGTCTGATTTTGACCGATTCTATTGGTCCAGTTTTACAACAACTTCATCCCGATGGTCAATATGCCATTGGACAAGATTGTGGCATTTATTGGCGAGAAACTGAGCCCCTAGAAAAGGGCGCAGAAGCACCAGATTGGTTTTATGTTCCCAATGTGCCTCCAAAACTCAAGGGCGAAATTCGACGCTCCTATGTACTGTCACGGGAATTGATAACACCAATAGTTGCTTTGGAGTTT
>JAAHGR010001072.1 GCA_010672425.1 Symploca sp. SIO2E6 | reverse complement strand
AAGCTATGCATTAGTCACATCTTTCTTAACAATCCGGAGAGAGCTGATGGGACGTGAGTTTGGTAGAATAACTTCATATGACTTAACGAAAAGTCCTGTAGAGTTGTTGCACCTTGGGTTTAGTGCCACAACTTGCCAAAAACCTAATCGTGGCCAACGCGCTCAGGGCAAGGTGATGCCGTAGGCAATCGCATTTTGCTGCATGGACGCAACCCGCCACTGGGAACCGCTAGCGCTAGATTGGGCGGGTTAAAGCACTCCCAATGCAAGATTACTGTAAAAAGTGGCAAGACACAGTAAGGGAGCGCTTTAACCTCCGCTGCGCCGCCCAATCTTTCCCAGTTGTAGTATAGCAATGAGTAATAAGCGCCTAACGGCGCAGGGAACAGGGAACTTCGGAACAGGGAACAGGGTAAAATGGCGCAGAAAAAAAAGATGAGAAACTAGTCATATCAAGGCATTCAGACCTTTTGGAGTGATTTCTAGTTTCTGAAGAGCTCCTGAGGAGCGCTTCGCGCCCCCAATTGAAGGCTAGAAACTAGTCATATCAACGAATTCAGTCATTCTGTTTCATTTCTAGTTTCTCGAGAGGTATTAACAACTCATAATCGTCCTTCATTATCGATAGGGAGTTCCGTGCATGAAAGCTTGGGCAGTAGAAGAGCTACAGTATGTTGATTTAGGGGATGTGCGTCGTAACAAGAGGCTGATGCGAATTGTAAGTGATTTGGCAGCCCAACCGAATGCTAGTGTGCCGCAAGCTTCGGGAGACTTAGCGGCGACTCAAGCCGCCTATAAATTGTGGAAATCGCCTTATATCAAACCAGAAGCGATCGCATCAGCTCACCAACGTCGCACATTAGAACGAATCAAACAAGAGTCGATTGTCATCGCGATTCAGGACACAACAGAACTAAATTTCACCCATCATCCAGCCAAAAGAGGTATGGGTTACTTGGATAATTACAA
Source organism: Symploca sp. SIO2E6 (assembly GCA_010672425.1). GTDB lineage: Bacteria > Cyanobacteriota > Cyanobacteriia > Cyanobacteriales > Coleofasciculaceae > Caldora. The sequence goes on along the minus strand of JAAHGR010001072.1, from coordinate 1,099 downwards.
GACCAGAGGCTTAAAAATTCACTCCGTATTTTGTAGTACTAGCAATGGTATACCTCTAGGTGTATTAGATCAACAAGTATGGGCTAGGGATATCGCACAGTTAGGAAAGAAGCATCAACGACACAAAAAACCCATCTCGGAAAAAGAGAGCCAGCGTTGGTTAACGGCAATGGATGTTACCCAGAGTCTAATTCCTCCAGCAATTACCGTGGTCACAGTAGCTGATCGGGAAGCGGATATCTATGAGTTGTTCATGCTGCCGCGCCGCCCCAACTCAGAGTTTCTTATTCGTGCGATGCACAACCGCACAGTCAAACCTACTGATGAAGACCAACAACTCGAACGTCTTGAGCAAGCAATTGGACAAGTTCAGCCTTGTGGTCAGCTGACCTTAGAACTTAGACGTAATCCAGAACGCCCTGCTCGTCTTGCCACCCTGACTCTGCGTACTACAACCCTGGAATTACAACCACCAGCTACTCATCCTGAACGGGAGAGCCTCCAGCCAATCCGCCTACAAGTAATTTTGGCCGAAGAAGCAAACCCACCACCTGGTGCGAAGCCAATTCGTTGGTTGCTCCTGACAACCTTAGAGGTTACCAGATTTGAGGATGTAGTGCAATGTTTGCGTTGGTACTCTTATCGTTGGTTGATTGAACGTTATCATTACGTCCTCAAAAGTGGTTGTCGCATCGAACAACTGCAACTCGAAACCGCTGAGCGTATACACCGAGCTTTAGCCACTTACACTATTGTTGCTTGGCGCCTGTTGTGGATAACTTACTTAGCTCGTTACCAGCCTGATACTCCTGCCGATACAGTACTAGAGACCCATGAATGGCAAGCGCTTTATTGCACTATCCATCAAACTCCTAATCCACCCGATGTCGCCCCTAATTTGAGAGCTTGTGTGGGTTGGATAGCCCAATTGGGCGGATTTTTAGCCCGTAAAGGGGATGGGGAACCAGGGGTAAAAACCCTTTGGCGGGGTCTACGACGGTTGCATGATATTGCCCAAACTTGGCTCCTAGTCTCCCCCAAAACTACGCATTGTGTCAAGTCCCATTATGTTAAGAAAGATGTGACTAATGCATAGCTT
>JAAHGR010001071.1 GCA_010672425.1 Symploca sp. SIO2E6 | reverse complement strand
CAATGTGCTTACCGGATTGGTGAACCCGCCCCTACGGGATAATAATTTACCAATATTGAGGTTTTCTCCAAACCCTACATATCGTTTCCTCTGTAGGGGCGGGTTAGCCCGAAATTTGGCAACCAGACGATAATTTATCTAAACCCGCCCCACCAGTATCACCGGGGCGGGTTTAGCAGACTGATTTGTCAATGTGCTTACCGGATTGGTGAACCCGCCCCTACGGGATAATAATTTACCAATATTGAGGTTTTCTCCAAACCCTACATATCGTTTCCTCTGTAGGGGCGGGTTAGCCCGAAATTTGGCAACCAGAAGATAATTTATCTAAACCCGCCCCACCGATATCACCGGGGCGGGTTTAGCAGACTGATTTGTCAATGTGCTTGCCGGATTGGTGAACCCGCCCCTACGGGATAATAATTTACCAAAATTGACTTATTCAGTAGACCCTATATAGGTTTCAGACTTATTAAGCAAGCCCCAACTAAAAGTCAGTCACTAAGTCAGTCACCAAGTCAGATCATCTCAGGCAGTAAGTCAGTATGCAGTGATGTTTGATGAATATATGAGATTCAAACAAGTTGAACTTAATCTTCAACTTTACTCAACACAAATCATTCATTTAAAGAACATCGATCATGTAAACTAAGACTCTTAATTCTCCTTCTGCAGTAGCTAACACTTTTGCTTACACCACCCATTTACCTCAGTTGCAATCTGGTATGGCCGGTGAAGCTGTCCGTTTCCTCCAGAAATTTTTGATTTCCCGTGGCTACAATTTGGTTTTTGATGGACAGTTTGGTCCTCAAACTGAAGAAGCAGTAAGGTATTTCCAATACAACTACAATTACTCTGGTCAATCTAATCCCGATAGTTTATTGGTAGATGGAATTGTCGGCAAACAGACCTGGCGTGCTATCTCCAATAGTTTCTAAAACCTCAAATCTGAGTATTTTCAGTCAGGGTGCAATAACTCAGTATTAGTTTGATAGCTCATAGTGGCGATTTTCATCCTTTAATCGCCACCTGTGCCAAACAACACAAAGGATTGCCTTGAAGTTACACTTTTTGATTGAAATTAGGAGAAAATTATGAGTACCACCATTACAGCTCGTTCCACTCTCAAGCAAGGTAGTACTGGTCAAGATGTAAAAGAGTTACAAGTAATTTTGAATAGCATTGGTGATAATCTAGTGATTGATGGCATATTTGGACTCAAAACCTTACAGGCTGTCATCGCTTTTCAAAAGCAACATAATTTGCTTGTAGATGGAATTGTCGGTCCCAAAACTTGGAATAAATTAGATTTCGCAATTGCTCCAGATTTTATTATTCTACGTCGTGGTAGCCGAGGCGAAGCAGTAACATATCTACAACAACATTTAAATCATATGGGATTTGGTTCTTTAGTCGTTGATGGCATATTTGGTCCAGCTACGGAAAAATCTGTGAAGAAACTTCAAGCATATTATGGTCTAACTGTAGACGGAATTGTCGGTTCCCAAACCTGGGTTACTATTGTCTAAGTCCCACTAGAAAACAGATTCAGTATTCTTAGAAACCGGGTTTCTCGTAAAATGTAGAATTGGGAATTAGGAAAAATTCCGTATATTTGTAGGGGCGGGTTTAGGGCCACCCTTATCGCATTTATCGATAACTTTGGAACAAAACCCGCCCTAGCGATAACCTTGCGGTTGGTTACGTTAACCGGAAGGATGCTAACAGGGCCGGTTTTGTGCCCAATATTCGGGTCAAATCTCCTAAATTGCGTTTGGTTACGTTAACCCGAAGGATATCGACAGGGCGGGTTTTGAGCCCAATATTCGGGTTAAATGGTCTAGATTTTCGCTAAACCCGCCCCTACGAGATGTGCGATATTTGCGATGTGTGGGATATCTGTCAATAAAGAGCTCGCCTCGGGGCACAAGGTGCTCCCAATTGAATAAGAGAAACACGATTATTTCCTACTTCCTTCTACCTCCTTTCTCCTCCCTCACCTCCTGCCTCCTGCCTCCTAACTCCTGTTTCTTGAGAGTAATGAGTAATGAGTTTATTGTCTGGCAATGGTTA
>JAAHGR010001070.1 GCA_010672425.1 Symploca sp. SIO2E6 | reverse complement strand
TCTCAATACCCAATACCCAATACCCAATACCCAATACCCAATACCCAATACCCAATACCCAATACCCAATACCCAATACCCAATTCCCAATTCCCAATTCCCAATTCCCAATTCCCAATACCCAATTCCCAATACCCAATACCCAATACCCAATACCCAATTCCCAATACCCAATTCCCAATACCCAATTCCCAATACCCAATTCCCAATTCCCCAATTCCAAAATCTAAAATCTAAAATCTAAAATCTAAAATCTAAAATAACAATGCTATACGACATAATCATAGTTGGTCTAGGAGCAGTCGGCAGTGCGACTGCCTATCAACTATCTGCAACTAACAAGAAAGTTCTTGGCATCGACCAATTCCAACCTCCCCACACTTTTGGTTCTTCCCATGGGGATACCAGAATCACTCGCCAAGCGATTGGTGAAGGTTCCCATTATGTACCACTGGTTCTACGTTCTCACGAAATCTGGAGAGAGTTAGAATCGAAAGTGAATACTGAACTGTTTCGAGCCTGTGGTGGTCTAGTTTTTGGTAGTAGCCTGACAAACGCACCGGCTCATGGATCTTCCTCTTTTCTTGAAGTAACAGTTGCAGCTGCCAAGGCATTCGGCATTGAGCATCAGGTGCTTGATTGTCAAGAAATGCAACAACGATATCCCCAGTTTCATTATCAAGGAACTGAGATTGGCTATTTTGAGGAAGGTGCAGGATTTCTCAGACCAGAAAAATGCATTGCAGCTCAACTACAACTGGCTCAGCAGCAGGGTGTAGAATTGCAACTCAATCAGAAAGTAGTCAGTATTGAGCCTAACTCTCACAATGATGGAGTTGTCGTCAAGACTAACACCAATACCTGGGAAGCCGAATGTGCCATTATTGCTGCCGGTGCTTGGGTAAGTGAACTTCTGCCAGCAGCATACCAGAAGTTTTTTAAAGCCTACAGACAAATTATGTTGTGGTTTGAGCAGGAATTGCCTTATGAGAAGTTTGTACCTGAACAATGTCCTATTTATATCAAGCTAGGTGAGACAGCAGAAGAATTCTTATATGGATTTCCTGCCATTGACGGTGAATCCGGCGGTATTAAGATAGGAACCGAGCAATTTGCAGATTCCTGTACCGCTGACACTATTAACAGAAATGTCTCAGCTGATGAAGTAGAGCAGGGTTTTCAACGGATTAGTCAGCACCTGAAGATCAAAAACCATTGCATTAAATCTGTGGCTTGTCTGTATACTGTCACTCCTGACTACGGGTTTGCGATCGATACCATGCCTGGACACCCACAGATAATTTTAGCATCCCCTTGTTCTGGACATGGGTTTAAACATTCTGCGGCCATTGGGCAAATCTTACAGCAATTAGCTCTTAACCAAAGGACTGACTTTGACATTTCAGCTTTTTCTTTATCAAGATTTGTTTAGGAAGGCAGAAGGCAGGAGGCAGGAGGCAGGAGGCAGGAGGCAGGAGGAGGCAGAAGGCAGGAAGCAGGAGGCAGGAGGCAGGAGGCAGCAAACTTCTCCCCATTCTCCATTCTCCATTCTCCATTCTCTATTCCCTACTTTATAATAATTGGTCAGTTTCTCCTAATAAAGACATCTTTATCGCTAAAGCTCTCTTTTGTTCTCTCGGCTCCGGATTACTTTCAATAAATCGCGTCAAAGTCTCTTGGTCTTCGTCTGAGCGCTGTTGAAGGAGCAGAAAGTTACTCATATTCAAACCTTTCGTAATTACTCACCGTTCGCCTATTTTATTATCTAGTCAGAGTTAAATAAAAGAAACGTTATGTCAAAAGACATAGTTATTTTTATATTGGGTTGCACGGAAAAGATTGGGTTGAATCTCTCGATTTTTTTGAAAAAATAGCTGAATCCTTAATGGTTCTTTCTCCCCATAAAAGACCTAATTATAAACGAGTTGACAGAGCTGCAAACCTCATCAAATCTACATTATAGCCAGAATTGTCACCCCGTCAGGGGCAGTGCTCTGTTAAATATCAACCCAATGACAGGGCAAGGAATAGGCTTTCGATTGCGTAGTCATACCGGGCGCGCCGGTTCTCGGC
>JAAHGR010000107.1 GCA_010672425.1 Symploca sp. SIO2E6 | reverse complement strand
TCCCCTCTTATAGTGGGATCGGCATCCTTGAAATTAACTGTGTTATTCTCAAATTAGTCAACTGAGGGTGTCTTGCTGAGTGCGCCTAAAATTTTCTCAAAAGATAAAAAATATCGCAATATGGTTATTAAGAACCAACCTGGTAACCCAAAGCTGCTCACGGTAGATACTTTACTCACAACAATTGAAAAACCAATTATCTCTGGTTCAGTAACCATCGTTATACCAGTATTAAATGAGGCAGGAAATCTACCACGATTACTATCTTTACTCGAGGAAACCTTTCTCCATCTTGGTTATGAGTTACCAGTGCTCGTAATTAATGATGGGAGTACAGACGAGACTCCGCAAATTCTGGGAGACTTACAGCAACAATATCTTTTTTTAAAGGTTGTTCACCATGAGCGTTGTCAAGGAGTTACCCAAGTCTGGAAAACTGCTCTAACACAGGTACAGACTGATTGGCTATTTTGGGGACAAGGTGATCTAGAAAGCGATCCCCGGGTAGATGTACCGACACTGCTTAATGCAGCAACTATGGGAGTAGATGCGATCGCTGGTTGGCGACAAAATCGCGAGGATGGTAAAATATGCTCTTCCCAACTGGCTAATCGGGTTTGTCAGTTGGCCTTTGGCATGACTATCCACGATATGAACTGGGTCAAATTGATCCGTCGGGATGCCTTAGTAGATCTGCCTCTTGAGTTAGTTACCCATCGCTATCTGCTGGCAGTCCTTAGTGCTATGGGCTATCGTGTTATTGAAGTTCCGACTCCTTGGTATCCTCGCTTTTCAGGGGTTAGTAACTTTGGCTATGGTCGTTTATTTACTTCAACTCTAGATTTTATCAGAGTATTGGTCTGGTTTTACCTCAATCTGGGCAAAAAAAAGTTTTTTTCTCAAAAGTAGGTTGAGGGAATTGACCACAAAGACACAAAGGAACACAAAGAGATTTTGGCTGTATTGGTTGCATTTATTATTGGTGTTTGCTAAGATTATTGCTAGTGGGATAGGTGTACGCCTATAAAGTTGGTTGAGGGAATGAGCCACAGAGGCACACCAGGGCACAGAGAGATTAATGTGGAATTGGGAATAAGCGATCGCTGTCATTCACCGAGAAAAGTTTCCCCTCCAAGAGAAATGTGGGCAAAAAAGGGTAATTGATTCAGCTTCTTGGGTCAAAATTATCCAATTTGCCCACCCTACAAGAGGAAGTGATCGCTTAACCCAATACAGCTCGCTCAAATCCTTTGCCGTAGGGTGGGCATTGTCAACAATCTCCAACAGCAGGGTTTGTGCTAAGATAGTCAATTATGTTGGGACTCCAACACCCTCACGCGATAATCAAGCGTCTAGATAAATTTAGCCTGCGGAAGGCGGGTGGAAAGCCTATAGATGCGGTGTAAGACCAAGCTGTACTTGTACAACGAGGCAACGGCGGATAAAGCTCCGAAGCCCACATCATACATTATGCAGATTTGATGTTGGGTACTTCGCGCAATCATTGTTTATGTAGTGGGTTCAGCCCACTTTTTTTGTTGAAGTTAATCCTATGACTCATCCTCTAATTCCCCAGCTGCTCGATTTGGCAACCCCAGTTGCTGAAAAATTGGGATTGGAGGTTGTCGGGGCAATCTTTTATACCAACAGACGTCCACCAGTGCTACGTGTGGATATCCGCAACCTCACTAGTGAAACTGGTTTAGCTGACTGCGAAAGGATGAGTCGAGCTCTCGAAGCCGAATTAGATGCTGTGGATATCATTCCAGATGCTTATGTGTTAGAAATTTCCAGTCCCGGGATTACACGAGAACTGACCACAGACCGAGAGTTTATTGCCTTCAAAGGGTTTGCTGTCATTGTTGAAACATCAGAGCCTTACGAAAGTCACACACAGTGGCAAGGGCAGTTGATGTGCCGAGATGATACCAGGGTTTATCTAAACCAAAAAGGTCGTGCGATCGCTATTCCCCGTCAACTAGTAACTAGGGTAAAGCTCAACGATCAAGTCTGAAATCTGGGAAAGTTCCTACAGAGAAGGTTGGTGATTGGTTATTAGCCAGACTCAATTGAAATGGGTAACCAACAACCAACAATAAACCACAATGCATTTGATTAAGGAGATGATGCTGATGTCGATAGTTAGTTTACCTGGGCTCAAGCAAATGATTGAAGAAATCAGCCAAAGCCACAACCTGCCCAGAACTGCCGTGCAACAAGCGCTACGAGAAGCCCTGGTGAAAGGATATGAGCGCTTTCGTCGTTCTCAACGCCTCGATCAACATCATTTTGATGAAGACTACTTCGATAACTTTGAAGTTGATCTCGATATTGAAGAAGAAGGCTTCCGCGTTCTCTCTACCAAAACCATTGTTGAAGAAGTTGGCAACACAGATCATCACATTTCTCTCAAAGAAGTTCAGGAAGTAGCATCTGAGGCACAATTAGGTGACTCAGTAGTTTTAGATGTTACACCAGATCAAGGAGATTTTGGTCGGATGGCAGCGATTCAAACTAAGCAGGTGCTATCCCAAAAACTGCGAGATCAACAGCGCAAGCTCATCCAAGAAGAATTTGAAGACCTAGAAGGAACAGTTTTACAAGCAAGAGCCTTGCGGTTTGAAAGACAATCAGTAATTACGGCTTTGAGCAGTGGTTTTGGTCAGCCAGAGGTGGAAGCTGAATTACCGAAACGAGAGCAGCTGCCCAACGACAACTATCGCATCAATGCCACATTTAAGGTTTTTCTTAAAAAGGTTCGGGAAGGTCCTCACCGAGGACCTCAACTAGTAGTATCTAGGGCATCTGCCGGTTTAGTAGTCTATCTATTTGCCAACGAAGTACCAGAAATTGAAGACGGAGTAGTGCGGATTGTGGCAGTAGCTAGGGAAGCTAATCCTCCCTCTCGTCATGTGGGACCGAGAACTAAAATCGCTGTCGATACCCTAGATCGAGATGTAGACCCCGTTGGCGCTTGTATTGGTGCTAGAGGCTCAAGGATTCAAGTAGTGGTGAACGAATTGAGAGGTGAAAAAATTGATGTTATTCGTTGGTCTCCTGATCCCTCTACCTATATCGCCAATGCCCTCAGTCCAGCAAGAGTCGATCAGGTGATATTGATGAATCCCGAGGAGCGTCAAGCTCATATCTTAGTAGCTGAGGATCAACTGAGTTTAGCGATTGGCAAAGAAGGACAGAATGTTCGCCTTGCGGCTCGCCTTACTGGCTGGAAGATTGATATCAAAGATGTTGCCAAGTATAACTACGAAGCCGAACAACGCCAAATAGAGAAGTTACAAGTAGCTTCTCCGGATCTAGCAGAAGTAGAGGAGGATGAGGATGAATATCAAGAAGAAGCGTTAGATTTACAGACGGTGGATGATGTTACACCATTAGACCCAGCAACCACTTTAGAAGAGGAGGAGGAAGAAACAAACGAAGAATATTAACAATTAGACAGATGGGGAGATGGGGAGGACAAGGAAGCCAATGCCTAACACCTAACACCTAATACCTAACACCTAACACCTAACACCTAACACCTAACAAGCGATGAAACCCAACTACCGACGTTGTCTCAGCTGCCGCCAAGTAGGTCCCAAACAAGCTTTCTGGCGAATTGTCCGAGTCTATCCATCACGAAAGGTACAATTAGACCAAGGGATGGGACGTTCTGCGTACCTATGTCCTAATGAGAGCTGTCTGACAACGGCTCAAAAGAAAAACCGACTGGGGCGGTCGCTTCGTGCATCAGTACCAGAATGTCTGTACGAAACCTTGTGGCAGCGTTTAGCTGCTATGGTCAATACACCAAAAGCCGAAATCCCACACAAAACAGCATCATCAATAAATGTCAAATACTTTCAGTGAACAGCAGTCATGGTTAGGATAGAAGAGGTGAGTAATTGGTTTTGGGATCTTTTCCATAAGGAGGTGAGTAAATTTCTACTACAATCAAAATGAACCAGTAGTCATTCAGTCATTTAGCTAAGGTGTAACAACTATGGTGTAACAACAAACGTAAGACGGGGAAATAGTGGATGAACAACGGCAAAGTTAGAATTTACGAATTATCACGGGAATTGAATTTGGATAATAAGGACATTTTGAGCATTTGTGAAGGGCTCAATATTACAGCTAAAAGTCACAGTAGCACAATTACAGAATCGGAAGCTCAACGCATTCGCACGGCAGCAGAAAAATATTCTGTTTCCCCCAAAACTCGTGGCAGTGCGGCCTCAACTCAAGACGGATCTAAGTCAGTATCTACATTAATGGAACCTCCCAGAGTTAAGAAGCGGCAGGAAATCGTGGGGATTGTTAAACCAAAGTCTCCTCGTTCTATTTCTAGCTCAAGGCAAGGAGGTGCCCCAATGGCAACTCCACCTAAACCCCCCGTCAAGCCTCAGGCTAAACCACCAAAGCGACCAAATATTGAGCAACCAACAACTGCCGATGAGCAGCAGACGGCTGATGAGCAACCAGCAGTGGAGCCTAAAACTCCGGTTTCTGAGACTCAAGCCGTCGCTACTGAGGTAGTAAAAAAACCAAAACTTACTGGCCCTCCCGTAAGACCGACAACACCAAAACCTCAACCAACTAAAGTTGAGCGGCCAGTTTTGAAAAAAAACCAGCAGGAGAAAAAAGACCAGCAGGAGAAAAAAGACCAGCAGAATACCTCTACTTCAACCAAAAGTTCAACTCCAGCCCCAACTAAAGCTAAGCCAGCTCAAACCAATAAAAAGTCAAAGAAATCTCAATCCTCACCATCAGCTAAGCGTAGTCCTTCAGCACCACCAGTTCCTAAACTCACTGGTCCCCCAATCCGACTCAAACCAGGTGCTGGAAAAATTTCGGAAGTGGCTGCAAGTGAGCAAGAAAAAATTCAGGGTGAAGAGCCACAAGAGCCAGAGGAAACCTTAATAGAGGATACCCAGGAAGAACTTCTGGAGCTAAAAATTAGGCGACCGAATGCTCCCCGACCCCCGAAGAAGAAAGATTGGAAGAAAGACGTAGTAGAAGAGGAAGAAAAAGAAGCTTCCAAGCCTGGAAAATCTAGTCCTAAATCCAAGCGACGACCCGAAAGGTTCTTGGATGATGAAGATGATGAACTGGAAACGGAACAAACTTCAGCAGATACTCCAATCACAGTTAGTCTTTCTGTCGCTCGTCCTCCCAAACCGAAGTCCCGTCCAGGACACTCAGTGGCGGCGGCAACACCCAAGACCAAAGAGAAGAAAAGGCCCGAGTTAAGCAGCAACTCTGGCTCTAATGCAAGACGGGATAAATATGAAGGACGTAGAGGAGCCTCAAAAACTGGCTCCGAACTTCCAGACACAATCATCTTGTCTGGCTCGATGACCATTAGGGAACTGGCTTCGGTTCTGGGTATTGCTGAAACCGAAATTATTAAGAAACTATTTTTCAAAGGAATAGCCGTTAATATCACCCAAACTTTGGAATTAGACACTGCCAGGATGGTAGCTGAAGATTTGGGTGTGATAGTAGAGACTCCCGAAGAGGGTTCTGGCGCGGTTAAAGAAACCGAGTGGCTAGATGCGGCAGACCTGGAAAAACTACAACGGCGTCCGCCCGTAGTTACCATTATGGGTCACGTAGATCACGGCAAAACCACCCTATTAGATGCAATCCGCGAAACCAAAGTGGCTCAGGGAGAAGCTGGTGGTATCACCCAGCATATTGGTGCTTACCATGTGGATGTTGAGCACGAAGGAGCAGTACAACAGGTAGTTTTCCTGGATACTCCTGGTCATGAAGCCTTCACTGCCATGCGGGCGCGGGGAACCAGGGTTACGGATATTGCTGTGCTGGTGGTTGCTGCTGATGATGGCGTTCGACCTCAAACTATCGAAGCAATTAGCCACGCCAAAGCCGCTGAAGTTCCTATGGTAATTGCTATTAACAAAATTGACAAACCCGGAGCGCAACCTGACCGAGTTAAGCAGGAATTATCGGAACGAGGTTTAGTGCCAGAAGAGTGGGGTGGTGAGACAATCATGGTTCCTGTGAGTGCTATCCAAGGGGAAAATCTCGACACCCTCCTAGAGATGATTCTGTTGGTATCAGACATTGAAGAACTCTCCGCCAACCCCGAAAGAACAGCTAAAGGTACAGTCATTGAAGCTCACCTGGATAAAGCAAGGGGACCTGTTGCCACTCTCTTAGTGCAAAATGGTACTTTAAGGGTCAGTGATACTCTGGTTGCTGGCTCAGTTTTCGGTAAGGTACGAGCTATGACCGATGACCGGGGTACAAGAGTTGAAGTGGCTGGACCATCTTTTGCCGTAGAACTACTGGGATTGAGCGATGTTCCAGCTGCTGGTGATGAGTTTGAAGTCTTTAAGAGTGAAAAAGAAGCTCGCGACGTTGCTGACGAAAGGATTAAGGAGGAACAGGAGAAACGCTGGAAAGCGACGGGAGGAACTCGAGTTACCCTTACTAGCCTCTCTGCTCAAGCTCAAAAAGGTGAACTCAAAAAGCTCAACTTGATTTTGAAGGCAGATGTTCAAGGCTCAGTAGAAGCCATTATTGGCTCCCTTGATAAGTTACCTCAAAATGAAGTGCAAATCCAAGTACTACTGGGAACTGCTGGGGAAATAACTGAAACTGATATCGATTTAGCTGCTGCTAGTGGTGCTGTAATTATTGGTTTCAGTACTAACATGACTCCTAGCGCTCGACAAGCTGCCGATCGAGAGGGGGTAGATGTACGAGAATACAACATCATCTACAAACTCCTAGACGATATTCAAGGCGCAATGGAAGGTCTGCTGGAACCAGAGTTAGTTGAGGAATCCTTAGGTCAAGTAGAAGTTCGGGCAGTTTTCCCTGTTGGTCGTGGTGCAGTGGCCGGTTGCTATGTACAGTCGGGCAAAGCAATGCGCAACTGTAACATCCGAGTGCAGCGTCGTGGCAAAGTTATCTACGAAGGTTTTCTTGATTCCCTCAAGCGGATGAAGGATGATGTCAAAGAAGTCAACGCTGGTTACGAATGTGGTGTCGGTGTCGATAAGTTCAATGACTGGGTTGAAGGCGACATTATCGAAACCTTCAAGATGGTAACTAAGCGACGGACTCTGTCGTTAGTTTAGTTAAAAGGGAATGGGGAATGGGGAATGGGGAATAGGGAACAGGGAACGGATGTACCTAACATCTACCACCTACTACCTACCACCTAACACCTAACACCTAACACCTAACACTTTGTTATGCGCTCTTTCTGGAAAGAACCTTTTTTGTGGATTCACCTTGTTGGTTTGGCAGCATTGCCTCTAACCTTAGAACTTGTTTGGCTGGGACTGGCAGCGGGTTACCCCCTATTGCCAGTCTGGCTAGAGTTACTATTAGTGGCCACTATCGGCATAGTGCCAGTCCTCTGGATGCAATTAACCCATCCCTTCGACATTTTCAGCCTGTTGATAGTAGCACTCAAACCAGAGCAACTGTCACAAGAGCAGCAAAAACTCTTGAGTTTGTTTAAAACTCAAACCAACAAGTTCTTGACAATCGCAGGCACTGTTTTGATGCTATGGATACTGTGGCAAATCTACCGAGTAGCACCTATAGCGGTAGCAGTAGCTTCCTTGATTCCTGGAGGGCACATTGTGGGGTTGCTGGGTGCTGGATTAGCCTTTCTAGCTAGCAATTTATTCCTGCAAGTACCATTAAGTGTGGTGCAAGTTATGCTCACTAGCGAGTCAGAGTGGCAGGCTACCTTAGCCTATCCAGTAGCAAAAATACACCAGGACTTTACGGTACCAGGGATCAAGGTCAATAAAATTTTGCCCTGGGGGAAAGGAGGGTGAGCAATATTACTCAGTTAAGGGAAGATGGGTAGGACAAGGAAGACAAGGGAGACAAGGGAGACAAGAAATCTAATTTCTAAGATGTTGTTTAAAACACAATCTGCAAAAATTAGCTGAGTTATTTTAGTAAAAAAACTTAAGAGGTGTGTATGACAAATTCAACTATTGCCAAATCCAGTCAATTTTCTGAAGACAGCCAAATTTGGGACAGTCTCAAACAAGCGATCGCTTCGAGTTCAGGATTTGAGCGCTGGCAAATTGAACATCCGGTGGAGGATCAACTACAAAACAATAACTTGGATCTGCAAGTACGCCGTTATTTGAGGGAAACTTTAGAGACCTTGGCTTACTAGTACAAGAAGGCAGGAGCTAGAAGGCGGCAGGGCAGAAGACCTTTAGGCTGCAAATTTATGGTATCTGCTTTGCCAGTCTTACGAACTCCCTACAAATTGGGTCAAATCCGACTAGTAAGGTGCTGTGGTGGGCAAATATATCTTTACATATCGCTTCCTCTGTTAAAGCTTGGGAATTTGCCCACCCTACATTATTTTCTTCTTGGTTGTTTTCTGGTGATCCTAGGGGTTTATTTACGCTCATGCCAGGAACTAACTACAAACCAAAACTCATCAGCCATCTGTATACTGGCGGCAGAATGTACTCTTTCCAGAAGCTTGCAAGCCAATCAAGATGACTAATTCCATATTAAGTATCTATAGCGTTTCTCATTCCCTATTCCCCATTCCCCATTCCCCATTCCCAATATAAATCCGATGTTTGAGCAATTTTAGTATATAATACACACTTTAAAATGATTGTGGGTGACATTGACAGATTTACACAATGAACAGTCCTGTTAGCATACACAGTAGTGGAGTGGTTCGCGATGAGCGAGCAATATATCGGTCGTAGATGGCAACAGCCATCTATTTGCCGCATTTTAGATGCCAATTTAGATCGAGCTAGAGAAGGTCTGCGCATTATAGAAGAATGGTGTCGCTTTGGACTAAACAATCTCGAGTTTGCCGGTGAGTGCAAGCAAATGCGCCAGGAATTAGCCAGTTGGCATACCCAGGATCTCCGGGACTGGCGGGATACCCCTGGAGATGTCGGCACGGAACTAACTCACCCCGGAGAAGAACAACGCTTGAGCCTTCAGCAAGTGTTACAGGCTAATTTTTGCCGCACTCAAGAAGCATTGCGAGTCTTGGAAGAATATAGCAAGCTGAATAATCCAGTAATGGGAAGTTTGTGCAAGCAGATGCGCTACCGAGTTTATACTCTGGAGAGCAGCTTGTTGGCCTCCCACCGTTATCAGCTACTCCAGCGATCGCAACTTTATTTGATTACTGCAACTAATGAACAGTTGTTTTCTACCGTCGAGGCAGCCTTACAAGGGGGAGTGACGATCGTACAGTATCGCGAAAAAACGGTAGATGATACGGTGAAAATTTCCCATGGTCAAAAACTGCGCCAACTCTGCCATCACTATGGTGCTCTCTTTATTATGAACGACCGGGTAGATTTAGCCTTGGCCGTTGATGCCGATGGGGTTCATTTAGGCCAACATGATATACCAATAAATTTAGCACGGCAGCTACTTGGACCCCAGCGCCTAATTGGTCGTTCTACCACCAATCCTGATGAACTGCACCGGGCGATCACAGAAGGCGCCGATTATATTGGTGTGGGACCAGTTTATGATACCCCTACCAAACCAGGTAAAGCTGCCGCTGGTTTAGAATATGTCAAGTATGCTACCCAGAATGCAACAGTTCCTTGGTTTGCGATTGGGGGCATTGATCCGAGTAACTTACAAGAAGTTCTCAATGCTGGTGCGCGACGAGTGGCTATTGTCCGTGCGATTATGCAAGCAGAACAACCTACTCTAGTCACCCAATATTTTGTATCTCAGTTGACCAAGGAAGAAACTCTCCGCCGCCTTGAACAAAATTCCCCCGCATTCTCCCATTCTCACGTAGCAGGTAGGGATTAGGGCTCGGCTATATTGCCGTAGCACAATTGCCTCCCCATAAATGACAGCATATGATACAATATCACTGATAGATGAATAACAACCCTGACCAAATCATCCTTCAAGTTAATGGAGAAGCTCATAGCTGCTCTAGTTCAACTCAATTACCCCAACTGCTAGAACAGCTAGGCTTAAACCCACGCTTACTAGCTTTAGAATACAATGGTGAAATTCTCCATCGACAGTTTTGGCCTCAGACTCAGATTCAAGACGGAGATAAGATTGAAATAGTCACCATTGTCGGTGGCGGCTAATTAGGTGTTAGGTGTTAGGTGTTAGGTTATCAAAGAGGTGAGCTGAAATTATCATCTCAATTTAACAATTTAACAATTTAACAATTTAACAAAATTAATATATGACCTTGCCTATCGTTGCTGTGATTGGACGCCCGAATGTGGGCAAATCTACTCTTGTCAATCGTTTGGCAGGTGTCAATGATGCGATTGTACATGATGAACCAGGGGTAACTCGCGATCGCACTTATCGTTCTGCTTTCTGGCAAGACCGAGAATATGTAGTGGTTGATACCGGTGGCTTGGTCTTTGATGATGATACCGAATTCTTGCCCCTGATTCGAGAACAGGCAATGGCGGTGCTCCAGGAAGCGAGTGTGGCGATCTTGGTAGTAGATGGGCAAATGGGCCTCACTGCTGGGGATGAAGCTTTAACACACTGGTTGCGCCAACAATCTGTACCAGTGTTACTAGCTGTCAACAAATGCGAATCCCCCCAACAGGGACTGATCCTGGCAGCTCAATTTTGGGAGTTAGGCTTGGGGGAGCCTTTCCCAGTTTCTGGTATTCATGGTGGTGGTACGGGTGAACTACTAGATCAATTGATTACCTACCTACCAACTGTCGATGTACTGCCAGATACTCCTGAGATTAGAGTCGCCATCGTTGGACGTCCCAATGTTGGCAAATCCAGCTTATTGAATACCCTCACAGGGGAAAATCGCTCGATTGTTAGCCCGATTTCTGGCACCACCCGCGATACCATAGATATGGTGGTAGAACGGGCTAGTGATCCAGAAAATGCCCTAGAGGGAAAAACCTATCGCCTCATCGACACCGCTGGAATTCGTAAAAAGAAAAACGTTGATTACGGTCCTGAATTTTTTGGTATTAATCGTGCCTTTAAAGCAATTCGTCGGTCAGATGTAGTTTTACTCGTTATTGATGCGATTGATGGGGTCACAGAACAAGACCAAAAACTGGCGGGCAGAATTGCGGACGAAGGAAGAGCCGCGATTATTGTAGTTAATAAGTGGGATGCGGTGGAAAAAGATTCCTACACCATCTACGAACACGAAAAATTAGTCAAAAATCGACTCAATTTTGTCGATTGGGCCGAAATGATTTTTGTCAGTGCATTGACGGGTAAACGAGTAGAAAAGATTCTCGATTTAGTGGATACAGCAGCTGAACAGCACCAACGGCGTGTTAGCACTGCAGTGATTAATGAGGTACTACAAGAAGCTGTTAGCTGGCACACCCCCCCCACTAATCGGCAAGGACGCCAGGGTAAAATCTACTACGGCACCCAGGTAAAAAGTCAACCACCAACTATGGCTCTGTTTGTCAACGATCCCAAACGCTTCGGTGAAAATTATCGCCGTTATATTGAGCGTCAGTTCCGCCAACAGTTGGGCTTCACCGGAACGCCTATACGTTTACTGTGGCGGGGTAAGAAACCCAGAGAAGCAGAAATGAACAGCAATGTCAATCGTGCTACTCGCGTTTAATTTGTTACTGGTTTTTGGTTAACTTAACCACAAATAACCAACAACCAATAACTAACAACCAATAACCAATAATGGACTTACTGCGATCGCTACCTATAGGACTATACTTAGAACAACCAGTAACTTGGCTGCATTATCTAGACTCCAGGGTTAAATTAATTTGGCTTTTAAGCTTTCTGGTAGCTCCCCTGTTAGCTCATTCTTACTGGCGTCTGGGACTGATAATCTTGCTAATTTTGATTACCCTGACAGCTGCTATTCCCTTGCGAGTCTGGCGACAGCAAATGGGTTGGCTACTGATGTTAAGTTTCTTTGTCCTGATTCTGGCGGCGTTTGCTCCCGATGGACTCAATATCCAACATCAACCGCGACTTCCCGCTTACGAGCCAGCCTCACCAGAGCCCACTTCCTACAATTACATCGTTTGGGAGTTACATCAAGGTCTGCTTAATCTTACCATTACTCGTCGCTCTTTGGATTTAGCAGTTCACATCAGCACCTTGCTCTTTACCCTAATCTACAGTTGTAATCTCTACTTGCTCACCACAGCACCAGAAGAAATTACAGAAGGCTTGGAAAGCTTGATGAAACCCCTGCGGCGTCTGAATGTGCCTGTAACTGAAATTATCCTCACCTTAACCCTGTCCTTGCGCTTCATTCCTCTGGTGCTGGAAGAAGTGCAAAATTTGATTCGTTCTGTACGTACTCGTGCCATCAACTGGAAAAAGCTGGGCATCCGCAATAGCTTGCAAGTCTGGTTAATGGTATCAGAACGGCTGCTGGAAAATCTCCTCTTACGAGCCGAGCAAATTGCCAAAGCAATGACTGTCAGGGGTTTTACTAGTCCCAATGAACATCTAGTGCAATGGCATCAGCTGCGCCTGCACTGGTACGACTGGGTGGCAATAGCTAGTTTAGGCTTGTTTTGGGGAGCGAGGCTAGTTTGGGGAGGAATTTGAGGCTCCGAGGCTCCAACCCACCCCTAACCCCTCCCAGGAGGGGAACCGGAGGCTCCGAGGCATGAAAAAATTTTCACCACCATGCATGAAAGTCGCTTATTCCCTATTCCCTATTCCCTATTCCCTGTTCCCTGGTTAAAGTTAAATGTTGCACCGAATTAGGCTATTATCTGAGAGATCTGTACAACTGAAAAAGCAAAATTGGCACTCGGTGTTTGAGCAGATGACTTCTCCCAATGCCCTAGGGGTTGGTATTTCCAGCACAGATTTTGATGAACACAGAAACTTACCTAAATCACCCAACATTTGGTCTGCTCTTTCGAGTTTGCCTAATCGAAGAGCACCAGGAGTTGTTCACCACCCTCTATGCCCAACGCCTATTTTTTAAGGTGACGACGACTAATACTGGTCTTACCTTTGAACCGATTACTCGTTCAGACGCCCGTCTGTTAGTGGAAAATCGTCTTCGGGTACTGCGTCGCACTGGGGCATCAATTGAATTAGATCAGCTTCAGAGTATCCATCGCCAAACCTTTCAATAGACTAGTTTTTGCACCTTAGCGTGGAAAATTCCCTAACACCTAACACCTAACACCTAATACCTCACTATATTATTGATGTATAATTCTGGCTTAGTTTTGTAAAATTTGAGGACTGATTGGTCTTAAGTAAGATGATTGGTAAGTAAACCAGTTTCCCTTATTGGTGGGGTGCTTCCTAAAAAATCCTTGTTTGAGGATAATGTATCACAGATTACCAATAATCCGGTTTCGAGGGTCAAAATAAAGTTGTGATGGAGAGTGAACTAATATGAGCAGCATTTTTAACAAGTTACGAGATTTTGTTGGTCTCAATGAACCAGCAGACTACGAATACGAGTACGATGGGATGGAGCCAGACGCCTACCAAAATCTTTATCAGCAAGAGCAGCCAATCCAAGCACCGATGGAGGAAGAGCGTCCCATTCGACGTCGCATACGAGAGCGTTCTAACATAGGTTCAGAAGTAGGTGTAGGAGGCACTTCGATGAATAATGTAATTGGTATGCCTGGAGCTGTTAATGGCATTTCTGAAGTAGCAGTGATTGAGCCCCGTTCTTTTGAAGAAATGCCCCAGGTAATTCAAGCACTGCGAGAGCGTAAGTCAGTGGTCTTAAACCTGACAATTATGGATCCAGACCAAGCACAAAGAGCTGTAGACTTTGTGGCTGGTGGTACTTACGCTATTGATGGTCATCAGGAGAGAATAGGGGAAAGTATCTTCTTATTTACACCCAGTTGTGTTCAGGTCAGCACTCAGTCTGGTGTTATTCACGAAGTACCTATACCCCAAAGGGGCGAGCCTTCATCGGTTCCCACCCCTGCTTGGGCATCTGAACAAGAGCGGATCGCTCAGTAAACCTCAGTTCAGGTTCAATGGGATACCGACTTTTCCTGAGGAGCCTAACTGAATCACCAGATTTAGATAGGGTGCTCTCAAAATCTAACCAGCTTAAGAAGAAGGAGTAGTAGGGTGACTAGCAAATTGAGTCTAATTGGTGGTGGAGTAATGGGAGAGGCTCTCTTATCCCGCCTAATTGCTCGCAAGCTTTATCACCCTAATACCGTCTTAGTTAGTGAGCCCCAAACCACAAGACGAGAATTTTTGGCAGAAACATACGGTGTCCAAGTCACATCGGATAACCGAGCCGCTGCTGCGGCATCGGAGGTCTGGTTATTGGCGATTAAACCTCAGGTATTTGAAACTGTAGCAGCAGAACTGGCAGGGATTGGTGAAACCAATCTGGAAGGAGGACAACTGCCAGTGGTAATTTCGATCTTAGCAGGTGTCCCTTTGAACCGATTGGAAGCAGCTTTTGGGGATCAGCCAGTAATTCGAGCCATGCCTAATACTCCAGCAACAGTGGGAGCAGGAATTACAGCGATCGCACCATCTAAAACTGCCCAGCCGAACCATCTAAAATTGGCAAGGGAAATCTTTGGAGCAGTGGGGGAGGTAGTGGAAGTGCCGGAGCAGTTGCTAGATGCAGTAACTGGCTTATCCGGGTCAGGACCAGCCTATGTCGCCCTCATGATTGAATCCCTTGCCGATGGCGGTGTCGCAGCAGGACTACCACGAGCGATCGCCTCCCAGTTGGCTATTGGTACAGTATTAGGAACAGCTCAGTTATTACAGCAATCAGCATTGCACCCCGCCCAACTCAAAGACCGTGTTACTAGTCCTGGTGGTACTACAATTGCAGGGATCGCTCACTTAGAAAAGGCTGGCTTCCGTTCCGCTGTAATTGAAGCAGTCCAAGCTTCTTACCGACGTTCTCGGGAATTGGGGAGTTGAGAATTAGGAATTGGGAATTGGGAATTGGGAATTGGGAATTGAGAATTGAGAATTGTCAACATCTCTTTTGTTCTCCCCATCCCTCCATCTCCCCATCTCCCTACACTCCCCACTAAGGCCAACTCAAAGTCCCCTTGTCTCCATCAAGCTCAACAATTTGTCCTACAGGGAGAGAAACGTTAACCCCTTCATGACCAAAAGGTAGATCACTGATAATCGGAATACCAAGATCACCTAAGCGATCGCGCAATACTTCTTCTACTGTCCAACTAGGAATTTCTGGGGATACGTCACAACTACTAAAACGCCCTAGGGCAATGCCTCTAACCCCCTCAAAAGTACCACTGGTGCGCCACTGGGTGAGCATTCTATCGATGCGGTAAGGAGCCTCTCCTACGTCTTCTAAAGCGAGGATTTTGCCTTCCATGGTTGGCTGTACTGGTGTTCCTAACAAATGGGTAGCAACGGTAAAATTGCCTGGTAACAGTATGCCCTTAACTTTACCACCTCCCCAACCAACCCCAGTCAAGGGAGCCAAAGGGCGACCTTCAACGCAGTCAAACAACCGATTAATCGACCATTCTGGTTCATCCGGTAAAGTTGTCAGTACCGGAGAGTGAACCCCGGCAATACCCAGTTGACTTAAACTCCACAGTAAAGGGGTAATATCAGAAAAGCCAATTAGCCACTTGGGAGTTAATCCTTCAGCCATCGGCCATTGCCAGTCTTCCAAGAGTCTAGTACTACCATAACCACCTCGGTTACAGATAAGACCCCGGCATTCCGGGTCTTTCCAAGCGGCGGCTAACTGTTGACGTCGTTCAACATCCGTACCAGCCAAGTAACCATTCCTAGCATCCCAGTTAGCTTGGAATTCGATGCGGTAGCCACGCGATCGCCAAATTTCTACCCCCTTGTTAAAGGCTTCAAACTTGCGCAGAGCACCACTTGGAGCAATTACCTTGAGCAAGTCACCTGGTTTGATGGGTGGCGGTAGTTGACACGGGGAAAGGCTATCTTTGGTCATATGGTGGGGGAGAAAGAAACCGGGTTTCTGCGATATTCTGGACATCCTAGGGAAATTTTACCAAGAAACCCGGTTTCTGACATACTCACCCTAACTACACAAGAAACCGGGTTTCTGCAATAATTTTGGCATCCTAGTCGAGATTTACCAAGAAACCCGGTTTCTGGCATCCTCACCCTAACCATAGAAGAAACCGGGTTTCTGCGATAATTTTGGCATCCTAGAGCGTCGGTCCATTACTCGATATTGACAAAAGTAACATACTGTGTATGCAAGGAAAAACTCGCTTAGGGCGAAGCATTCGCAGGGTAATTTATCGCGATTGCTTACCATTGATTGGTGCGAAT
>JAAHGR010001069.1 GCA_010672425.1 Symploca sp. SIO2E6 | reverse complement strand
TGCAAGGGGTTATGTTCCTTTGTATGGAGAAATTTTGAATGAGAAAATCGGCTTAGACCCTAAAGAAGTTTTCGATTTAGGTATAGAGAGACCCTTGTCCGAGCAACCCTTTACCGGTCCAACTATCTTTCCGGAGGAAAGCATAGCCCCTGGTTTTGCCAGTGCTCATTTTCAGCTACAAGAAGAAATAATGACTAAGGTTACTCCAAAATTACTCAAAGGACTTGCCTTAGCTTTAGGATTAGAAGCAAATTGGTTTGATAGCTTCTTTACAGAGCCGATATTGCTCCACCGCACTATCTACTACCCAACAGGGAGGGGAAAAGCTGGCAAACATACGGATAGTGGAATTTTCACGGTCTTAATTCAAGAGTATTTTTCTGAGCCTTCTTTGAGAATTTATACCAAAGAAAAATGGATAGATGCTCCTTGTGTAGAAGACGCTTTTGTAGTTAACTTAGGGGATATGCTGCAATTGTGGACTAACGGTGTATTCGTTAGCACTCCCCATGAAGTAATTCATAACAACTCTGATTCAACCCGAATTTCCATACCATTTTTTGTTTACCCAAATATAGATACTATAATCGAGCCGTTTGGAACCGCAGAAAAAATTAGTTCCAAAGAAGTAATGCTGAAGAATTTTGTCTCAATTTGGGAAACCCATCAAGGGGCAGGCAGGGCCAGAGAATTAGTTTAATCACCGACACCTCTTATGTCCTGTTGAAAGAGAGATGTCCTGCAAGAGCAAGCTTGGCTAATTAGCGATCGCTGTGCTATAGCAACCTGAAAAATAGCATCAAAAACAATGACACAATTAATGAATGCTGTTGTCCTCACTGGATATGGTGGACCTGAAAAATTAGTTTACACTCAAGTTCCTAAACCTACTCCCCAGAAGGGAGAAATATTAATCAAAGTGGGAGCTTGTTCTATAAATAATGCAGACATCAATACTCGCACTGGATGGTATGCTGCAGATGAAGGATTTCAAGAAATCTTGCAAGATACCAAGACCAACGAGGGAGGAAAAGCAACCTGGAATCAGATGGGTGTTAAATTTCCTCGAATTCAGGGAGCAGATATAGTCGGAAAAGTCCTCGAAATTGGTGAAGGTGTCACGCCAGAGATACTGAATCAACGAGTGATTGTATATCCTTGGGTTCGTACTGCTCAATTTGCAGAATATCAGTATGTCGGCAGCGAATTTGATGGTGGCTTCGCTGAGTACGCCGTCGTTCCGGCAACAAATGCTTACCCCATTAATTCTGAGCTACCCGATACTCAGTTAGCAACTTTGCCTTGCTCTTATTCCACAGCGGAAAATATGTTAACTAAAGCCAGGGTTTCAGCCAGAGATACGGTATTAATCACGGGAGCATCTGGTGGTGTGGGTAGTGCCGCAATTCAGTTAGGCAAAATTCGCGGGGCAGTAGTTATTGCTATTGTGGGAGCCAACAAAGAGCATTTAGCTAAGGAGTTGGGTGCTCATTACGTTTATTGTCGAGACGACCAACTCGCTGCTAATTTGGCAAAGCATGAAATTACGGTGAGTGCAGATGTAGTGGGAGGAGAATATTTTAGTCTGGTCTTCAAAAGCCTGGTTGTGGGCGGAAGGTATGTGACTTCTGGTGCGATTGCTGGTCCACTGGTTGAGCTGGATTTACGAGATTTAATTTACAAGGATGTGGAGATGCATGGAGGAAACCGTTATGAACCAGAAGTTTTTCAGAACTTGCTAGGATATATTGAACGAGGTTTATTGAATCCTCCAGTTGCTAAAGTTTTCCCCCTGAGTCAAATGCAAGAGGCTCAGAAATATTTTCAAAGCAAAAGCTTTTTTGGTAAAGTTGTGATCACGCCTGAACCAAACCCTTAATCCAATACTGCTCGGTTAAGAGAGTGTGGGGGGTGTGGCTCACAAGGGTAGGTTTTTAATATTTCGGTCAAGAAGAGACAAGGAAGGAACCCACCCCCAACCCCTCCAAGGAGGCTCACAAGGGTAGGTTTTTAATATTTCGGTCAATAAGAGACAAGGAGGACAAGGAGGGAAAGTAGACATATGTTGATGTTTCACA
>JAAHGR010001068.1 GCA_010672425.1 Symploca sp. SIO2E6 | reverse complement strand
TAAACTAGTACCGGGTACAGAGGCAATATTAATGTTACCTCCCGGAGCAGTAATTGTACCATTATTAATGACAGTTCCCCCTAAGAGGGTAACCTGCTGTTGTGGCTTAACTGTTAAATTGCCAGCATTGACGATAGCACCGGGTTGTGGACTATCGAAGGCAAATTGCCAGGGATTGCCGTTTAAATTAGCGTAGTCATTGCTACCAAAGGCATTGAACCAATTATCCCCAACACCAATACCGGTAGCAGTAGTAGCAACAAAATCAGCCGGGACATTCAAGGTAGCATTTCTACCAAAAAGAATTCCCGCAGGATTCATTAGATAGAGGTTGGAGTTACCCCCTGTTACCTGCATTAAACCATCAATAATCGAAGGATTACCACCGTTAACCCTACCTAAGATATTCTGGATTTGGGGATTGGAGAGGAAGTTAGCGATTTGGTTGGTATCAAGTCCGAATTGCTCGAAACTGTGAAAGAGGTTAGTACCGTTGCTGGAAAATGTGCCACCGGAGATATTTATTTGATTGTTGTTGATATTGATAATAGTTCCTGTACCGTCTGTTGCGGGGATAATGGGTTGTGCAGTAACAGAGGTAGCGAATAGAGTAATGCTGATTCCGGCAATGAGGTTGAATTTCATGGATTTTTTTACCACAGAGAACACAGAGAGCACAAAGAAAGAAAATAGACGTGGGGACGCAGAGAAATTAATTTTTGGATATGGCGTTATACAAATCGGTTACTAAAAAAACTGTTAATTAGCCCCCTAAATCCCCCAATTCTGGGGGACTTTGAGAAGCAGATTTGGATTAAATCGTAGGGGCGCACCGACGTGCGCCCTAACCGACGTGCGCCCTAACCGACGTGCGCCCTAACCGACGTGCGCCCTAACCGACGTGCGCCCTAACCGACGTGCGCCCTAACCGACGTGCACCCTAAACCAATACCCCTTCGTCACTAATCCATGCTGATGATCCGAGGGATTACTCAAACGCAAAATAACATTGGTGTCGAGCAAATACTTAGTCATTATTCGTAAATGTTTTCCCTATTAAAAGCTTCATCCGGGAGACTCAATCCTGTCTTAGGCAGTTGCTCAACCCAGGCTCGAAAATTTTGCACTCGTTGTGCTGGAGTTGCAGATTGCCAAAACGGTACATTTTTAGATGCATCTTGAGTTTGGAGTTTAACCAAAGTAATAAACTCAGCAACTTTTCTCAGTTGACTTTCACTGAGTTGCTCAATTTCTTGTTTGAGAGTATCTCGGAGCATAGTTTTTACCTGATTTGTAGATATTGCGATATTAACCTAGAAAGAAGAATTAACCACAAAGAACACAGAGAACACAAAGAAGACCCTTTCTACTCTGAAAGCCGAATTTCCTCAATCTGCATCTGCATTTCCCTTACCTTTTCAGAATCTCCCAAAGTTTGATAACTAACTTGGGCTTGCTCCAACCAGCGGATTGCTACGTCAGGTTGTTGTAAAATACGATAAACTCGTCCTAGCTTCTCTTGTAGTTGAGCAGTTGTAGCAAGATCTTCAGCAGGAATAAGTGCGATCGCTTTCAGGTAATTTTCTGCAGCTAGGGGAGGATAGCGAATATACTGGTAGAGTTGTCCTAACTTTTGATAAACTGCGGGTAGCTGGTTATCTTCTGCAATGAAAGATTCTAGTAGTGCGATCGCTTCGGCAAATAAGTCATTTTCTTGATACAGTTCCACTAAGGCTAACACTTGCTCTTCTCCCGTTAGACTTTGAGTAATTTGACTAGCAGCAGCTTGGATTTCCTCTCCCTCTTCAGCCGGGAGTATCTCAAATCCTCCCCTTTCCAAATCTTCTTCTAGGGAAGATATCCCCTTATCGGTATTGACGATAACGGTATAGTCAACTCCAGATTCTAGGGTTTCTCCCCCATATCTCACTTCTGTTACTCCCTCAACTTCCGTTTCCCAGAGTAACTCTCCATCTTCTCGCTTAACTCGCACTCGATAAGAAGTTGCACCTTCGACAGGATACCACCGCAGCAGGGGTTGGTTATCGAGGAGGTAAGTACTCCGGGGACTGAGAATATAGGGGATATT
>JAAHGR010001067.1 GCA_010672425.1 Symploca sp. SIO2E6 | reverse complement strand
CAAACCAGGGACTTTTATAGATTTGTTGTTGAACCGTAGTAGAACCGACTTGGGATTCGTAAAAGGTTGCGCTAATAAGGATAATGACAATAGCAGTTAGTAAAGGTACTGCTAGTTTGATTGAACCTAGGAAACGAAAAGTAGGATTGGATTTCATCTTGAAGTAATGAGTAATGAGTTCTATCCAATTTTAAAAAATAACTACAGTCAATTCCCAATTCCCAATTCTAAATTCTAAATTCTAAATTCTAAATTCCAAAACATCTTCAATCACCACTCCCGGCACTTTACCAATCAAAGTATCTACTATTTCGTGATTGGCTCTCAAAAATGTCAACTGGGGCACACCTGTAACTTGATAAGTCTGTATTTGCTGCTGCCACCGAGGGTCATCAATATTGAGCATAATAAAATTGACCGATTCTCCGTATTTTTGCTTGAGTTGTGCTAAAGTCGATGCTAGAGACTGGCAAGTTTGACACCAATCAGCATAAAATTCGATCAAACTAGGCTTACCATTAGTCATCGCCACTTCATAGGGTACTGCATCTCGTGCCATGGTTTTGAGGGTTGCCAAGTTAGTCAGGGATGAAGGAACTCTAGCAGAAAAGTCTTGATGAGAAATGCCGACAGTTACGATAATCAGTAACAGTAAAGCTAACAAAGGTAGTAATAAGGTTTTTTTTAGCATGGGGAATGGGGAATGGGGAATGGGGAATGGGGAATAGGGAATTGGGAATTGGGAATTGATACAGTAGGGGTATCGACCAAATCCTCTTCTGTCAAAGGCTTGGGCAAATTGTGATATTGTACTTTTAAAAGCGGATTTGCTATCAATCGGCTTAAAGAGATCTTCAGTCCACTGAAAGTGGACTTGAGCTATTAGCCCATAACTTAAGTTACAGCGCTTTGCGCTGTAATGAAGTACACTCTTCCAAAAGTACCCCTTAGGGACTTCCAAAAGTCCCCCTTATTAAGGGGGATTTAGGGGGATCAAAACTGTACCGCATAGCAGAGCAAACTGCTGTATGGGCGGGTGTGGAGACCAACCATTATTGAAAATAATAAGCAATAATCATATGAATAATCAACATCACGACAAAGGCACTAACTAGGAAAATATGAGTATTCAACCAAATGAGACGCAGGTTACGAATTAATACCCCTTTGGGAATAAATTTGTTCTGGTTTAAACCATCAGCTTTCATCCCAGCAAAGCTAAAAACTCTTTGGGGAGATTCTAAGATACCCACTTCTGCCACAGAACCCATTAAAGCAGATAAAACCACCCCAAAAAATACCCAGAGGAAGACGGCATTGAAATTTAAGCCTTGACTACCCAGAGTATGAATTAAGGTTGTCCCCAATAAGGCAATTCCCACAAAAATATGTAAACTACGCCAAAATAACAAAGAGCCTGGTAACTTTATTTTAATTTTCCAGCTGTTCCCCCGTTTCCTAGCCACCAGAATCATCTCTATCAGAATAAAGAATAAGGAAACGTATCCAGTAATTTGTTTATATAACTCTCCTTGAAGTATTAAATGTAAGTCAAAATTACTCTCCCTCAGCATTGGTAGATACCAAGGACTGAAAACAAAAGGAGTTAGTAGAGCAACCGTGACAAAAGTCAACAAAATCAAGGTTGAAAATTTGATTTTCATGGGATGGGGGATGGGGGATGGGGAATTGGGAATTGGGGATGGGGAATTGGGAATTGGGAATAAACTGCTTTCTTGGGTTAAGTGCAGTAAATTCACCGAAAATCAATTCTCAATCCCCCATTCCTGATCAAACGACCAATGACAAACAACAAACAACCAATAACAAACAACAAACAACAAACAACAAACAACAAACAACAAACCAATTAAGTTTTCTCAATCGGTAAATTAATCATCACTCCTCCCATGACATCACCCATCTTGAACACTTTGTCAGGATAACGCTCTAAATGGAGAGGGTGGGTGTTATGACAAGTCACACAAGCTTCAGCGACAGCTATGTCAGGATAGAGAGCAGAATAGTAAGTTTTATCCCCTACTTCCTGATAATCCTTGTAAGGTTCACCCGTCTCAATTACGGCATCCA
>JAAHGR010001066.1 GCA_010672425.1 Symploca sp. SIO2E6 | reverse complement strand
TGTTGTTGAGCTGTTGTCGGATCAGCTTTAGCTAATGCTACTTCTGCTAAGAATCCGTAGGTTCTAGCTTGGCGAAATAAATCTCCCTGAGTTTGATGTAGGGGCAAAGCTTGGTGACAAATCTGCTTCAACTCCTGCCACTGTGATAATCTGTGTAATACTTCCGCTTTGTAGTTGATAAACTTACTAACTAAATCCTCACGCTCGGCTTGCTGAAAAAAAGCGATCGCTTGCTGAAAATAATCCTTTGCTCTTTGACAAGCTGCCTGAGATTCTTGCCGTTGCTGCAAGGCATAACTGCGCCACCACAAACCTAGGTGTAAGTAAATGAGTCCTTAGTAGTCACCCAAGTATAAAAATCCGGCACTAAGTGAATCAATTTACTAACTATGGCATCCGTCACCCAAAATACCAAGGGAAATTGGAATTGGGAATTGGGAATTGGGAATTGGGAATTGGTTATAATGGTGGGATATGTTTTTTATATATAAGCGCACACTTTTTCCATTATAAAATAGATAATAGCAGAAGATAACAGCAAAAGCAATAAAGCGATCACACTACAAGTCTAGTGTAGAGGTAGATAAATTACCCGTCCTTCCCATTCTCCCTCAAAACTAGCCTCAGCAATCAACAGAATTTCTTCAATTGCAAGACCTATAGGGACATTTCGGTTAATCTCAAATACTCCTGGCATTGGGAAGCCAGCTTGCACACGCTCATAAGCATATCGGGTCATTGTCTCTACATCATGAGTAAGCATTACTCTATGCTGTTGTGCTGCCCATTCTAAAATAACTCTATCGTCTGTTTGAGATAAACCAACATCCTGAACTCGAACAAGATCAACAGCTGGATTTCGTCGAAGAATACCTCGAACAATCTGATTATTGAAATTCTCATCAGCAAGAAAACTTAGCATTCTAGCTCAACTCTTGCTGAGATAACCTTGCCAAAAGGCGATTGCGTATTCCCTTAGGATTGAAGCGGCGTTCATTTTCTTGACGAACTTCAGCAGCACGTTGTTGGCGAATTTTCAGGTAATTATCAACCTCAGCCTTGTTTTGCAGATAGTATCCAATTACCAAATAGGTATCCGAAAGTTGGAGTGAGGGATATTGCTCAACAATCTCCTCTGCTGTAGCACCTTCTAAAAAGGCTGTAGCTACCGTATCAAGTGTGACACGAGTTTTGCCAACACGAGCCACACCATCAACATTGATGGTTAAAGGGACTGGATTGGTGACTACGGTGAGAGACATTTTATATATAAGCGCACACTTTTGCCATTTTAAAATAGATAATAGCAGAAGGTAACAGCAAAAGCAACAGAGCGATCGCGGCCACCTATTTGGGGTACACTTGTTCTAGACCTACCACCTAGCACCTAATCATGGTTCAACTTCAACCGTCCCAATCCAGGCAAAAATCATTGCCAACCATGTATGATTTACCTAGCGAAGATCCGGAGGAACCAGGTTTAGTGGACGAATTTCATGATTTGCAACCGGATTTATTGAAAAAGACCTGTCAATCTCCTAATTACTCACCTCTTGATTATTTTATTGCTAAAGATCTCAATCTGTACTATGATCCGGAGCATACCCTGTGGTACAAGCGACCAGATTGGTTCTTAGCTTTGGGTGCTCAGCGGAGTAGAAATCAGCAAGAATTACGCTTGAGCTATGTAATGTGGCAGGAAAAAGTGGCTCCATTTTTGGTAGTAGAGTTGTTGTCTCCTGGTACAGAGAACGAAGATTTAGGATTGACAGAGCGCAAAAAGAAAGAACCACCAACGAAATGGGAAGTGTACGAAAAGATTCTACAAGTACCTTATTACGTTATCTACGATCGCTATAACAATAAGTTTCGCGCTTTTGTGTGGCAATCGGGTAAATATGAAGAATTAGAGCTATCCCAAGAAAGACTTTGGTTAGAAGAGTTAGGATTGGGTTTGGGTTTATGGGAAGGGAATTATGAGGAAGTAGAAGGAAAGTGGTTGCGTTTTTACGATAGCATGGGCAATTGGATTCCCACGCCAGAGGAGAGAACTGAGCAAGAACGACAACGTGCTATTATAGCCGAGGATATTCGCGATCGCGAACGA
>JAAHGR010001065.1 GCA_010672425.1 Symploca sp. SIO2E6 | reverse complement strand
TGTATTTCCCTTGGTGATGGGCAAAGTAAAGATAGTAGCGCCCTAAGGGATTCTCGATCCACTCGGGAACACGAATCAAGGATGGTCCGTTGATATTGCTGCCTCGGACAGTTTGATAAATCTGGTATCGGAAACCCTGCTTTGTTAGTCCCAGCAAGCGTCTAGCTAAATATATTAATAACTTAAAAGTCCCAGCAACCCCTGGTTTTCCTTCAAGTCCTGGCATTCCTGGATTGATGATTGGGTTTTGGGGTAGGCGTACAGCTCGAATCTCCATCATTCTTGGTTTTTGGGAATAGGGAATGGGGCATGGGGAATAGACCCGTCAAGTAATTGAAGATTGAAGATTGAAGATTTTAGATTTACCCCATAAATGAATTTAGGGGCTTGAGGATTAGAAGATTGAATATCTTAGATTTATTCCATAAATAAATTTAGGGGCTTGTGACCATTCTAAAATCTAAAATCTAAAATCTAAAATCTAAAATCTCTCTGGTCAAAATTGGCTATACCTCACGGATGTGAGAACTGCTATCAACCCAAAGATTCTGTCCCTGGAATATGACCAAATATACGCTCTGAATAGTCTCTAAGCTCCTCATTATCTAATAACTTGCGATATGACGGATCATCAGAAAAATATTTCCAGCGATTAAGGACATCCATTTTTTTGGCTTGACCTTGCAACTCTCTTCTGTCAAATGAACTGCCACCACCATAATTACTGACATCATCTATGCCTGCATCAGAAAAATCTAACTTAAGCTGGCCAGCTAATTGTTGGCGATAATCTACATCACCAAACCAACGATTATAATTTAAACAAATTTTTTGATTAGTTAAATACTGAGTTTCATTCAAGAATTCTTTGGCATATTCAATCCACAAGTCAATCACTGTCTTGCCTTCGTTTTTGACTGGCATCTTGTCACTCTTGATTCTACTTGCCACCAAATTAAAGGGATCTCGCAGTATCAGTAGATCATATTTAGCAAAACTTTTTCCCATATAAAGAGTCTGCTTATTTGCAAAACTTTTATCAATTACTTCTGTTAATTGATAATCTTCATAGCTGTAAATCAAACAATCTTTCTTGGAAAAATTACCTCTAGCTTCATTGCGAATACGTTCTAATTGCCATTGAGGATCTAATCGCTCTGGATATTCATATCGGTGACGGTAGGGATTTTCCTTAACTGGAAGATTGTTAAGACACCAGACAACACCAGGTTGCTGTTTTTGCACCCATTTCATAATGGCATGATTGCCGGTGCGTCTTAAGCCAATAATCCTGATCTCCTTCTGATTAACTATCTCTGAATGCTTGTGATGTTGTAAAAAGATTCTGGTGGTATCTTGTATGCCATGTACTAGTTTTCCTCGTTGCAATCGTTGCAGAGCCATTGCCGGATCTTTTAGAGCTTCTAGTAATTTCCCTAGAATCGATGCTTGAGACATTAGACTGCTAAGTAGGTAGGTGGAAATAAACCGAACTATGTTACAAATTGTAAATGCGCCTCAAACCCTTACAAATGACCAAAGAGATTTTAGATTTTAGATTTTAGATTTTAGAATTAAAACGGTCACCAGCCCCTAAATTTAGTTATGGCATAAATCTTCAATCTTCAATCTTCAATTGTTTAACAAATGACGACCTTCTTTTAATTATTCATAATTAGCCCCTTAATCGTCTTCACAAATGCCCCTTGTTCAAAATAGTCTGTATAGACACGACGGGCATTGGCAACTATCCGAGCTGCTTCCTCTGGATGTTCCAAGTAGTAGCGACATTTTTCGACAAGATCTGCAAAGTCCCATCTGACAGGCACATAAGTTTCCCCTTCAATGAAGATATTGGGTTGAGTATCAATGTGAGCCATCGAAGGTTTAACCAATAAGCAGTCATAGCACACTGCTTCAAAATCGCGCCAACAGTTTTCTCCCCATCCAAAAGGACTGAAGACGATTCGACTGCTCTTAGTTTCACGAAGATGGCCCCCTCAGGCCTCGCCCTCTCCACCGTCTGTCGGTTGAGGCGACGACTGGGCCTTTGTGGAGGAGCTGATCCACCCGCCGGCGGACGAGGCGGAGTGGCGGGGCCGTCCGCTG
>JAAHGR010001064.1 GCA_010672425.1 Symploca sp. SIO2E6 | reverse complement strand
AACAAATGGGCGAGGGGCAGCATTCATAACTATTTTGCAGTTCTTCTACTTAGCAGCTAGCGAATAACAGAAGTTACTCGTTAAAAACTAGACAATAGACTTAATCCTAGCATCACTTCCCACACCCCCCACACTCCCCACACTCCTTCTAGAGCAACAAATTGGCTGTGTCACGGCAGCAGGGTGTAGGAATGGCACTCTTGTTAAGGTTAAAATCTTGAGCTGATGAGGAGTCTGGGGCGTGTGGGAGGTGTGGATAGAAAAAAGTCTATCTTTAGCCAAACACCTATCGTAAAAAATAATTCTTCATGTTAAAAATGTAGAGTTATAGTGGTCTAGCGTGACATCTCTTTTGACGCAATCTTTGAAATCAAGAGGAGTGTATGAACAAAAAATTAGTTGGCTTACTTCTGTTACTTAGCTTAGGAGTAACCTTGACTGGCTGCCCAGGAGGTGAGGCTCCCACTGATGGTGGTGCCTCTCCCTCACCAGCAGAATCACCTGCTGAAGAATCTCCGAGTCCCTCCCCTAGCTAGTTAGAAGCGCGATTACATTAGGTTTACTCTCTCGTAATCGCGCTCCACTGCACCAAGTTTCAAAGTATCTCCTGTGTAAGTTAAAAATCATAGTTCCAATTTTTATGGATGCTGTTATTGCAATTCAGTACATCTCATTATTGTCGCAAAGCAAGG
The DNA here is from genome assembly GCA_010672425.1 of Symploca sp. SIO2E6. Taxonomy (GTDB): domain Bacteria; phylum Cyanobacteriota; class Cyanobacteriia; order Cyanobacteriales; family Coleofasciculaceae; genus Caldora. The sequence continues at coordinate 1,421 of JAAHGR010001064.1, read as the reverse complement.
CTGGCATTGGGCTATAAACAGATTGATTATGATGTCCAAAACTTAACCCCTGGAATTCACAGCCTCAAACTCAAGCCTCTTACCGGTTTGACAACAGTGCCAGTTCTTTTGCCTCAGCTCCAAGAGCAACCGTCTGTCATCGCCGACTCGACGGAAATTTTTAGGTTCCTGGAAACTTACCAACCCTCACCTCCTTTATTTTTGCCAGATACTCAGCAACAGACCGAAGCCTGGTTGCTGGAAGATTGGCTGGATGAAAGCATTGGTACAGCAACTCGCTTTGTTTACTATGATTTTCGTGCCGGGAAAGGGAAGCACATTGACCCTTCTTTCTTTAGCCAGTTGGTCATTCAGATAGTACGGCGTCAGTATGGAATTAACACCGCAGCGGTAGATTTGGCAGCCCAGAGGCTTGACAAGGGGCTGGAGGTGTTACGATCCCGGTGGAGTGAAAGTTCGTACCTGGTAGGTGAGTCTCTTAGTGTGGCAGATTTGGCTGCGGCGGCTCTTTTGAGTCCCTTGGCATTGATTCCCCAATATCGGCAGCAGTATCCCTGGCTGTTTGAGCGAATTGTACACATTCATCACTTGTGTGGAGAACCACTACCTCCTGGAATGAGAGAGGAGTAGGGTGGGGAGTGTGGGAAGATAGAGATTAGTAGGAGTTAGGAATTTCTCTTCAGAAACTAAAAATGACAACGGGATACCTCAGTATCGGTAGCAATGACACAAAGTAGATTCTTTTGTATGTGGCTGGGACTAACTTTGTTGGTGGCCAAACCTGCTGTAGGTTTACCACCACCGGAGGATGTGCCGGAAGAGATTTTAAGAACAGAAATTATTACAGAAGCGCGATCGCCAATTGATGGTCAGCCCTTAACCGCAGCAGAATATGCCCAACTACAAGCGGAACTAGCTCAAAACCCAGTATCTCCCGATGTTAGCCCCCAGATCGAGCGGTTGATTTTTTTGCTGCGCCTACGCCAAATGCTGCGTACAATTATTCCTTTTTACTAGAGACTCTTGAGAAATAACGGAACAGGGAATGGGGAATAGGGAATAGGGAGCAGGGAGTAGAATGGTTTCTCAAGAGTCAATTGGGGGCGCGAAGTGCTCCTGGGGGGCTCTCTACTTACAAGAATGTATAGAAAAAAATAGAATTATGTATAAATATTAAAATTAGTTCGATTCAAATTCCCATTTTCAAAAGGTAGATAGCTTGATGTCCCAGAAAATTACCCCTGAACAAATTGACCGCATTGTTTGGAATCAGCACCATGACCCCTTCGAGGTGCTTGGGCCTCATCGATTTGAACAGGAGGGTAATACTGCTTGGGTAGTGCGAGCCTATCTACCTAATGCTGATGCCGCTTGGGTGGTTTGCCCAGCAGAAAGGACGGAATACCCAATGGAAACGGTAC
>JAAHGR010001063.1 GCA_010672425.1 Symploca sp. SIO2E6 | reverse complement strand
TAATGAGTAATGAGTAATGAGTAATGAGTAATGAGTAATGAGTAATGAGTAATGAGTAATGAGTAATGAGTAATGAGTAATGAGTAATGAGTAATGAGTAATGAGTAATGAGTAATGAGTAATGAGTGATTAGTAGATATAGATTTTTTCCCTATCTCCCTATCTCCCCATCTCCCCATCTCCCTATCTCCCTATCTCCCCATCTCCCCATCTCCCTATCTCCCCATCTCCCCATCTCCCTATCTCCCCATCTCCCTATCTCCCCATCTCCCCATCTCCCTATCTCCCCATCTCCCCATCTCCCCATCTCCCTATCTCCCCATCTCCCCATCTCCCTACCTGTTTCTCTTTCCCTAGAATGAGGAAGGAGTGTCAAGCTATCTCTTATTATAGGTGGATGTGTAGATTTGTGTAAGTTTTTCAGAGCCGACAAAAAAATAGATACGATAATTTTATAGCTCCTTCTCACTTGTTAAATAGGGAGCTTCAGAGCAGGGCATTGGTGTTAACTTAAGGTGAGACCTTTATCCCGCCTGGAACTTAAGTTCCAGGCTAATAGCTCAAGTCATCTAAAGATGACTCTTAATAAAACAGAAAAATTAAGTCCATTTTAATGGACTTAAGCTATTAGCCTCATCATTTTAGTCTTTGGTTTTTGTATCTTTTGGTTCAAAAACCTTGCACTGCAAGTTGAAGATTAATGCTCTACCTAGCACCTACCACCTATTACCTAACACCTACCATCTAACACCTACCACATGATTCGCGATCTGAGTCAAGTGTTGAGAAGAATTTTGGAAGATTCGAGACTATCGTCGAGGTTTCCGGAATTGGCGGAGGCTCAAGTTTCCTTTGAGCGTCCTTCAGAAACTTTTAGCCCTGGACAAACAACGGTTAATTTATTTCTGTATGATATTAGGGAGCATCTAGAACTGCGCAACAATGAACCAACTATTGAGCGGCGTAATGGAGAAGTTGTCATTCATAACCCACCTAAGCGCATAGCCTGTTCTTATTTAGTTACAGCTTGGCCTGTTGGTGGGGAAGAATTACCTCTGCAAGAACACAGATTACTCAGTCAAGTGCTGCAAGTATTTTCGGCTTATCCAACTATTCCAGAAGACTTTTTAGCCAATACCCAACTTGCAGGGCAAGAACCACCGTTACCGATGGTAACGGCTCAGGTTGATGGGGTGCAAGGTGCTGCTGAGTTTTGGACGGCGTTGGGGAATCAATTACGTCCTTCGATTACAATTACAGCAACCCTGGCGATTAAGGAACTGTTTGAACCAGATCCTACCCCCATTGTTATTACTCAAGATTTTCAAATTTTATTACTATCCTCAGAACAGCTTATGCCTGCCACTGAACAACGATTTTTCCGTATTGGTGGGCGAGTTACCGATGCTAATAGTCAACCTGTTGTGGGTGCAACGGTAATTTTGGTTGAGCGTAATCTTACTGCTGCTACTGATGGAGATGGACAGTACAGTATCGGGGTGATTTTTGCTGGTTCTTATACCTTGCGGGTACAGTTCGGAGATTTAGTACAGGAGGTTAATATCGATATTCCAGTAGAAAACGAAGACAGTAATTACAACGTGCAGTTACAGCAGTAAATTCTGTTTAATTAAGGAGAAAATAGTATGCCACAGTATCTCTCCCCTGGAGTCTATGTTGAAGAAGTTCCTCCCTCATCTCGACCGATTGCCGGAGTTGCTACTAGTGTAGCTGGATTTATTGGGATTGTACCCCAAAGTATCCAACTTCCTGCTGAGCGTGTCGAAACGACTAGTGATGGCACTACCACTGTTACCTTCAGAGTAGAAGCCAAGACTCTTCCAGATACCGGAATCTCTCAGTTGGTGACTAATTGGAGTCAATTTGTCAGTGCATTTGCTGACTTAGTTGGGGATAAGACTCTTGATGAGCTCACAAATGTAGATGAGGCTGATTTTGATACTGCTCCACTTAATGCCTGGAGTCGTTTGGCTCAAGCAGTCTACGGTTTCTTCAATAACGGTGGAACCAGGTGTCATGTTATTCGTATTGATAGTAATACGGAGTTAGCTGCTGCTCTCAATACTTTTGCTGCTATTGATGAAATTACCATGGTGG
>JAAHGR010001062.1 GCA_010672425.1 Symploca sp. SIO2E6 | reverse complement strand
AGAGTATTATGCCTTTTACTATGATGGTGAGTACAGAGAAGATACCTTCCAGGTGAGTTTGCCAGAAGCCAAGGAAACTAAGGTTTTTCAAGATGGTAGAGGTTCCTATCAAATGGCTCGCTTGGAGTCATTTCCCTCTTTTATTAAATGTCAGGATGAGGCGAGAAACTCTCTAGGTTTAATCCTACTGGCAACTCCTGAGGAGATCCAACTGATGAGTTACTGGACAATCGGGGTAGATTTTGGCACTTCTTTTACCAACATCTATGTTAACAGGAACAATCGAGCTGAACCCTTGGAGCTAACCAATCTGCATCTTCAGGTAACAGAAGTGCAAATTGACACTCGCGTACCGGTTCTGTTTGAATACTTTATCCCAGAATACTTTATCCCGCAGGACAAGCCCCTACCCCTATCTAGTGTGCTAACCACCAGGGGAAGCCAAAAAACGAGTAACAATCAGGTTAGCAGTCCAGTTTTTGACGGTCGGATTTGTGTTCCTAGTCTGCGATTTGACCCAAAGAAGGACTGGATTAAGACCAATCTCAAGTGGTTAAAAGATAACTTCCACTTCAATCAACTATTTCTCCGGCACTTAGCCTTACACATCACTGCTCTAGCAGCGACAAACCAAGTTAACCAAATTCAGTGGTCTCTATCCTTCCCATCAGCTTTTTCTCGCAACGACCAGAGGAGATATGCTAAAACTTGGCGAGATTTAACCCAGGATTTGCAAGCCAAGACATGAATTAACCATATATGCGCATGAGTGGATGATCTAGACTATGTCCGGCCTGAGAGTTTAGCTATTGCCCAATATTTTGCCGATTATGAAGAGCATAACCTAGTTAATACCACTTGTATCGATCTCGGAGGCGGTACTTCAGATATTTCCATCTGGGAAGAAAATCGGTTAGTTCATCGATGTTCAGTTCAATTAGCCGGGAGAGACTTATTCTCTCAATTCCTAGAATGGAACCCCAAGTTTCTTGAACGCCGGTTTGGGGTTAATGCTGGGGAGTGGAATGGCTTAAAACATGGAGCCTTCAATGCCAAGCTAGATGTCTTGCTCCGTCGGAACAGTGAGGAGTGGCTCCATCAGAGAAGAGATTTTGTGGCAGACGAGCCAGATTTCCAAGGACTGATTCAACTGACGGCCATTGGCATAGCAGGATTGTACTATTATGTAGGAATGCTTCTACAGGTTCTGCATCAGGAAGGTAAATACAGTCGGGAGGAAATTACCCCGGTTTATATCGGCGGCAATGGTTCTCGCTTGTTAAACTGGCTAGCAGTAGGAGGTGAGTTTGATCGCAACTCTGAGATCAATGAGTTACTCAGTCGGATGTTGAGTCAGGGTTCTGGCTTTGAGGACACCGAAGAAATAACCCGATTGAGCAGGAATCCCAAAGATGAGGTAGTTTGTGGGTTAGTACTGAGGGACAGTAGGCTGGAAAGGCCGAAAAAAAAGGCTAAAGATTACCCCATAGCTGGAGAAGATTATCTACTCAATGGGGTAGAGAGTAGCTGGGATTCTCGCTTGGAATTGCCGGATGAGGTTCAGGACTTCAAAGTTCCCAATTTAAAGCAGTTAAAGAAATTTCTCTATGAGTTCCATATTGCCTTGCGGGACTTAGATATTGAGGAACTCAAACGGCTAGAAGGCTATCAAGTAACTTTAGATTCTGGACCAAATGACCAACTTTGGCGCAGTACCAGCAAAGAACTGATTAACGTTTTACTCAAAATTAAGGGTAACTCAGATGACATACGTGTAGAGCCTCCCTTTATTTTGGGATTAAAAGCCTTGTTACACGTTTTAGGTAAACGGTGGGCGGAAAAATGGAAAAAGTAAAAATTATTAAATTATTGCTGGTTTTAGCTTTCGTTCCTGGTTTGTTAGTAGGTTGTCAGTCAGGAATGGGTACAAGTGAGGGTCAAGTTACGCCTAGTCCATCTCCGACAGAAACTCCAGAACAGACAGCGAAAGCTCAAGATTTAGCTGATAGCTTTAATCAGCTTGAGGTTGCATATAATGAATTTCAACCTTCACTTGAGACGTTTCTTACTGAGACTAAAAATGTAATCGATAAGAAAGTTGACAAGCCATCTGTAGATACTG
>JAAHGR010001061.1 GCA_010672425.1 Symploca sp. SIO2E6 | reverse complement strand
GAATATTCTTTGTGCTCTACCCTTCGGGAACTCCAAGGGAGAATGTGTCTTTGTGGTTATTACTTTCGAGCATGAGATTATTTCACTGGGACTGCCTTGGAGACTTGATTAATTAGTTGTAGAGAGAGAACTTTAGCTACAGGCGCACACCCACTCCATTATTAATAATCCTACCAAGAGATAATCAATAATGCAACCTTATCCCCGAAACAGGCGAGCACCTACGGTGGTGCCGTAGGCAATCGCTTTCCCCAACAGCCAGTACACACTCTCGTTGGGTTTCACTTTGTTGCACCCAACCTACAATCTGTAAGCGCGAGCCTACATAGAAAACCGTAGGGGCGTATTGCATACGCCCAACATAATGTTAACTAGAGCAATTTAGTCGTAATCCGCAAGGTTATCGATAGGGCGGGTTTTGTACGACAGTTATCGTCGAATGCGTTAAGATTTCCCTAAACCCGCCCCTACAAATGTACGGTTTTTCTGCTGATTCTTAATTCTTATTGGTATTACCTCTTGCGATCGCTTCACTTAGATTTCCCTAAACCTGCCCCTACAAATGTACGGAATTTTCGGGTTGTAAGGTAGAAGGGAATTATAAGTAATTATCCGGACTTGATATTACTCATTCTCTCCCCATCTCCCCATCTTCATGTGTCTTTGTGGTTATGATTCCCTGAGTAAACTATGATCGCTACCAGATGCAACGCGGATAATGAAAAATGACACTAAACTTAACCTACATTACTAGTCATTTCACTTAAAGCATCCTTAATTATCTCCTCGCTTACTCCCCGACGCTTTAAGCTATCAATAAAAGCTGAAATTCCTTGATTACGACTTTCTAAATGATATAAAATTGCTTCAATAAGAGAAGGCTGTTCTATAGGATAATGTTGTTGTTCATAAACTTCTACTAAAGTAGTTAAAATGTCTAGCCTTTCCCATTCTGGAGTATGGGATTCTACGGCGAAAAGTTCTTCAATTTCTCTTGGGGCTTGTTGATAATCAATTTCAGTTTTAATCGGTCTTAAGTCCATAATTAAACTCCTTTAAATGTTTGTTGCGTCGATTTTGTCGTACTCTTGATGAGTCCCAATAAAACGAATAAAAATAATACTTATATCATAACGAATATGTACAACTAAACGATAATTATTTCCTTTAATATTAAAAACTACGGGAGCATCCCATTTTGGCGAGTTGTCTCATTTAATAGGGCTGAAACCTTTGCCATGTCGTTCTTTTGCTGATGTTTTTTCCAAAATGGGATGCTCCCAAAACTACTCGATTATTCGCAATAATACTGGCATTAGCATAGACTTCTTTAATATCTGAAGGACTTTGCCAATTACTACGAGAAGCATCATCAAACCAGGCTTTTAAGGGTTGTTCTGCATCAGAATGTTTTAGCCAAAATTTTCTTAAGGTACTTCGAGCAATAATCCTCATTTTATGTTAAGCAATATACACAGGGAAGCGATCTCGCCTACAACAGAGGATTGGATTCAATCAATCCCATTTTCCGTGAACAGAATTTGCCAAAATATTTTGATCTTTGCTCAATAACATATTTTGATTAAGCTTAGCATTGGCCACAATCACACGGTCGAATGGATCACGAGTCTAATTTATCTCTAAAGCTTGACCAATAATCAAATTGAAATCCTTCTGACAAACCCTCAAGCCAATTCGATTAGATAAATCCATGATCATCACATTCGACTCATCCCTTACCCGCCCAATCTCATACAAATATTGTAACTCTAGCCGCACGATGGGTGAAACATAAATCTCATGGTCATTAATTAACGATTTTGCCAAATCACTCAACTTATTCCTCAAACCTCCATAAAGCCATACGACTACATGGGTATCAAGGTAAATCAAGACTAACCTCCCGGTCCCAAGTGATCTCCACGAGTTCTTCAGGATTTCCCACAATCACCTCTCGACGAGAAATCAACCCCTGTAATTTATCCACCTTCTTAACTGGAACGATTTGTAAATGCTTTCCCCCTCGGTCTATTTCTAGAGGGATACCAGTCTCTAGGATTTCATCCAATAAATTGTAGAGATTTCCGCGTAGTTCCGTTGGTGTAACCCGTTTCATAATTTTGA
>JAAHGR010001060.1 GCA_010672425.1 Symploca sp. SIO2E6 | reverse complement strand
ATCAATCGATCGAATAATATCATGTCTGGTTGAATACTTACACTTTGGTGGAAACGAGGCAGGAGGCAGGAGGCTCCGAGGCAGGAGGGAAGAAAGAAGGTTGCAAGGTCGAAGGGAATTATAATTAATTATCCGGACTTGATATAACAAACAACAAACAACAAACAACCAACAACCAACAACCAACATTACTTTCTAATACCGACCTGTGGTAAACTACGAGCAATAACAACCAGATGATCACCAGGCAGGAACGGTTGATCTTTAGGGGGATTGACTATAGTTTCTCGATTCCCATTAATTTGTCGTTCTATGGCCAGTAAAATCGAATCAAACTCATCTTTGAGCAACTGGGAAACTTCCCAGAAGGCCATGCCAACCCACTGCTCCGGTAAGGATATATTATAGAATTGGTTACCGATCTGTACAGTGAGCAATTCTGCCAGCACATCTACAGAACCCTGGTTCCGAACAGAGGTTGCCATCAAGTGACTTGCCAACTCCGCCGCAACAATAACATCCTCAACTCCCGCTACTCGTAGTTGCACATTGTTTTTCCGATCAAGGAGTTGAGCACAGGTGTAGATACCTGGATGCAGTTTTTCAATCGTCAAAGCTGCTAAAACTGTTCGTGCATCCCGGTCTTGATCACTACGGGGATGGCTTGCATCTGCCAACAAAATTGCTCTGGAAGCGTGATAAATCCCCACACTCTCCAACACATCAATGATTGTATAGTCACCAATTTTGAAGTAAAGTTGGGAAAGATCTAGACGCTTAAGTTCTTGTTCCGGTGTTTCCGTAAATTCAGCCACCACGACAATCGGATAATTCCTCATACTAGGATCGGCATGGAGTTCTTCGATAATCAGATGTCCACTACGGTTCCAGCCGCAGATGACAATATGGTTACGCAGTTCATCTAGTTCCAAATTTTTAACATCCATTACTATTTTGAGTCTTTGCATCATCACAGCGGAAACCACCCCTGTGAACACCGCAAACATAGTCAAACCCCCAATCATTACTATGAGTGTAACGAAACGTCCACCAGTGGTTTCGGGTTCACCACCAATCGGTTCTCCCGATACCAGAGTAAAAAAACTCCACCACAAAGCATCTGTTAACGAAGAGAATGCCTGATTATTTCTCCCCTCCAACAGGTAGATTGCCAAAGCACCGATGAGGATAATTAAGCCGACGCTCAGAAAAACTCCTATCTGAACACCTAAACTGGCTGCCAGAGGAGAAGAGACGCGATGTAGGTTCCGGTTCAACAAAATTGCGGCTCTGAGGAGCCTTAACATCCGTAACAGACGCAACAGGCGAAAGGCTCGGAAGAAGGGTATGACGGCAATGATATCTAGCCAGTAGTTGCGGAAAAAGCGCTGCTTCTTCCGGGCGATAAAATAGCGGATAGCTAGCTCAATAATAAATATCCCCGTGAGCAGATTTTGGGTAAGATAAACTAACTCATACTGAACCCCTGCACCTTCAAGGGCAACTTCTGCAATCACCAGAATCACCGCGAGTAGAATCAGCACCGTGAGCAGCAATTCCGTTTGGGGAGCATGAATAAAGCGATCTAGACGAGACTTGAAGTTTTTTTGAGGGATCATGGGGTTCCTGGAAGAGAGGATGTAATTTAAAGATATGGAAGCTAATCGAGGAAACTACAATGGATGCTGAGACTAAATTTGCTTTACTGGTAATTGGATTACCTCTTGGTGGACTAGTTTATTGTGGCCTAGGAATAGCTCTCATGATGTTCAGTCCAATGGTCAGAGAACATTCTTTAATCTCTGGCACGTTATTCCTACTAATTCCGTTAGCGATCGCTGCATCTATTTGGATCAGAGCTTCTGCTAAAGCTTATCAATCTCATCAATAAGATACTTCTTTCAATAAACAAGGGAATTGGGAATTGGGAATTGGGAATTGGGAATTGGGAATTGGATTTGGCTTGTTTATTCCATTCATAGGGGGTGGTGCGCCGCTCGTAGGGAGGCTTTTAATATCAAATCCGGTAGAATAGTTACACTTTGGTGACAATAAGGCTCCAAGGCTCCAAGGCAGACGGCAGAAGGGAAGGAAGAAGGTTGCAAGGTAGAAGGATACGATAAGTGTTTAGCCGGATTT
>JAAHGR010000106.1 GCA_010672425.1 Symploca sp. SIO2E6 | reverse complement strand
CTATGACTACCGAAAACGGTTGCACCTGTTCTAGTTCCTTGAGATAAAAACGCTGGACTTGTGTACTTTCTAATAATAAGCTATACAGTCCCACATCCTCTGGTTCTAGGGATTTACTTGGAAAAATCACCACAGCCTGCCAATGGGTAAACTCTGGATTCTGTTGCAAAAACACAAATATTTCTGCAAACAAGCGATGGTAAATCAGCTCATCCTCTTGGAATTGAACCTCGACAAAAAACACGGTGGGGTTGGGATCATTTTCTGGAGGGAGGAATACTCCATCAATGCGAAAGGCGGTTTGTTTAACCTCTATGGATTTAAACTTATACCCTTGACGTGATGGTTGTCCAATCAGCTCAAAAAATAGTGCTGGGACGTTATGGAAGATGCGGTAGAATAGGGAGTCAGTCTTCACGGTAGGGTTGGTTCGCCTTTTATTTTCCTTAGAATAGCGCTTTGTTGGCAAGTATCCTTCAGGGGGTTAGTTGTGTTTGCTGTTATTGTTTGCTATTATTTTTTTATAATGGAAAAGGTGTGCGCTTATATATAAAGTACTTCAGACCTAACGCTTTCTACAATTTTGGGAATTGAAATGAATATCAACCTAGATCTACCTTCAGAGTTAGAAGATGAGCTGTCTACTGAAGCATCTCGGCTCAAATTACCTTTAACAGAGTACATTCTACGCATCCTTTCTTTTCATCCGTTTTTAGAAAATCTGCCCAAAACAGGTGCAGAACTCGTTGCTTATTGGGAATCGGATGAGGTTTAGGCTTCATCGGTTCAGAGATGATGTTAGTGTCCAGTAAAAATCGAATAGTCAAAGAACTACCTCGCGTCCAAGGGATTTATTACGAACATCTGTAAAAATAGCTTCAATGTCAAGATCCAATTCGGCAATGTTATATTTACTACGAAAGTCTTCTAAACTATCGCCAAACTTGCCTTTTTCCTGAGAAATTCGAGGCTCAAGTATTTCAATGCTCACTACTTGGCCATCGGGAATATCCAGATTTCCCCAAGTTTCTAAAGTTTGACCACGCTTAATAGCTTTAATTTGCATATTAGATTCTTCCTTCATTGTCTGTATTTCTTATTGTGAGTTGAAATTATCCTATAATAGCTTAACCTTGAGGATTAGTTTAGCGATCGCTAATTCACCTAGAGAGACGGTCAAGAAACCAGGTTTCTCTTGTCAGAGCATTGAGATATCGTTGATAGCGTCACCTCCAAAACCAGTTTCTAGCTTCTACTTTTACTATACAGACTTATGACGGTAAGGACGCTTCACTGGCTTGAAGATTACTCCTTTAAAGTTAAAAACTCAATCCACCAGGGGTTAAAACCCCTGGCTAATAGCTCAAGTCCGTTAAAACGGACTGAAAATAGATAATGGATGCGATCATTGATGCGATCAACTTCGTTGGTGCTGAAGGCAATCGCTTTCTCTCTAGACTCTATAGGCGCATACCTACTCCACTGTGTAAAAGGATACCACAAAATCGAGAAAAATAGCCTCTACAGTGCGATCACCTAAGATAATTGGTATTACAACAACCGGGATATCAAACCATCGAATATTATCCTCAAGCCAAATGGGCAGTTAGTGATTTAAATCCTGATTCATCTAACTTCAAGGCAGATAATTTACCAGTAGAGCAGGTATTATGGTATGACACTAGAGAGTTCTGTGCCAGACTTTCAACTAAAACAGGACGTACTTACCGGTTACCTAGCGAAGCAGAATGGGAATATGCCTGTCGTGCTGGCACCACTACCCCTTTCCACTTTGGAGAGACAATTACCACTGATTTTGCTAACTACAACGGTAACTACACCTACGGTTCTGGTCTCGCAGGAGAGTATCGTCAGAAAACTACGATGGCAGGAAATTTTCAAGTAGCCAATGCTTTCGGCTTATACGATATGCATGGTAATGTCTGGGAATGGTGTGAGGATCACTGGCATGATTATTACAATGGAGCTCCAAAAGATGGAAGTGCCTGGTTAGAGGATAATGATAATGATTTTCGGCTGCTGCGCGGTGGTTCATGGTACGTCAATCCTAGGAACTGCCGTAGTTCAAGTCGCTTCCATCCCGTCCCAGACCACAGTGTCAACTTCTTCAGTTTTCGAGTTGCTATTTCCTAAGCGTGATTTCTTCTTTATCCTTTAACCCTATAGCCCTTGTCTTTTTTTCTCTTTCCCTAGCGAGGGTAGCGAGCTTTGTTAAAACCTTATTACTGCTGTTCGTTTATTCTTGTAGCAGAGAACGTAGGGTGGGCATTCTCAATAATCTTCATCCGTAGCAATATTTCTCCTCATAATGCCCACCATTATTTGTACCGGTAAGTGCTGTGGTGGGCAAATATCTCTCTACATATCTGTTGTTATCTTAAAACTTGGGAATTTGCCCACCCTACATTGGAGTGCGATCGCTTCGGCTTCCCCAGCATCTAACTCTTGCTTGAGGGAAGTAACTAAGGCTTGGTTAGCCACCTGTTGAGTTCTAATCCAATCGCAAGTTTGGACTTCTTCTGTTCCTGGAACAGGATGCTCAACTTCTGTTAGTTCTCGAAAAACGGCTTCGGGAATGATAATACTGCTGTAGAGTTGTTGCAGTATCAATAACTTTCCCACCGCAGCTAGGTTGGTAATGGGCGAGGTATTGCTGACAACGATCACAAATACCCCATCTGTTGTAAGGTTTGGACATCAGCTTCTAGTTCTGCTATATCGTAATGAACTGGTATTCGACGACTAGCTAGTAAATGCTGAAACTGAATTCTTGGTATCTCGGCTAACCGACTGGCTTGGGCAAGAGTCAACTTCTCCTTTTGAAAGAGCATGATGGCAATTTCCTGAATTAGTTCAGTTTCCGACATCCGGGTTGTGCGCAAAATTTCATCTGGAATTAAAACAGCCATTGAAAAGAATTCATTGGGAAGGTGAATTGACTCATTGATTAGACAATCAATCAAACTCATATTCCGCCAGCTTTCTGATATATTCTCTGATTTCATCACTAGGCGGATCAAGTTGATTAACCATTCGATGTTCCTGGTTGTGAGGAGATGGAGCAAAGAGTACTCGATAATCCTCAGCTATAACTTCTTTATCGCAATTGCACCAACCTTTAGAGTAATCGTGAGCATAATCTTGCTCATTCAAACCTCGAAGTTGATAGTATTCAACTGGTATCCGTTGCTTCATGTAATCGACGATACCTTGATTTACCGCTAAGTAGGTCAAAGTCCAATGATGACCATACTCATGAGCCAATGTCTTCTTTAGCTGCTTCAGTGTCTTTAAGTAGAAGTAGTTGAGAACAATTACTGCGGCAATGCTATCAATTTCATCAGGGTTGTCAGGATTAAAATGGAATCTTGCTGTCCAATACCCAAAAGGACCGAATTCGAGATTACGAATCCTTATGACATCAAGCCACTCTAATTCTTCTTGTGTAGAAAGTAGCTCGTTGGTGATGAAATTCCTGAGCTCGTCTAGATCTGCCGGACTAAACTTTCCTGTCTCGTCTTCTATACGTACAGGTATAGATGTACACATTGAAAACTTTCTCCTTCACTCCCCCTCCCCAGGGATTTTACCATATAAGGAAATAAACCTGGTAACACCTACAACCGAAATTCTGCACTATCAAGTGCGACACTACAGACTTTACAAAACAACGACTAATGACTTTCGCGGCGATTGGTTGGGTTGCTTTGGGACGGCGGCCGGGCCGGTTTTGATGGAAATTTTCTGGTATAATAAACAAGATTTTCCCTAAGCCTGCCCCTAGCAATGGGTGAGAATGAATGGAAATGAAGTAGCTGCAATTCAGTAGGACAATTGCTTGTGAAATAGGCTTCTAACCTGTCTCAATCTCGGTAATGGCACTGGCAAGATGCCAGTGCCACAGTATCAGAACCAGGTTTCTAGCCTCTACTTTCGCTATGCAGACTTATGACGGGAACGACGCTTCACTGGTTTGAAGGTTACCCCTTTGAAGTCATCTTCCTCAGACGAACTCGGAGCAGTTGACAGGCGAACTTCTCTTCCTCCGTCACTTTTAAGTTTTTCCTCCTCCTTGGTAATTTCTTGGTACATTGAACCCGTCTCTTCCAAATTCATTCTTCCAGACTCAATGTCCTCAAGATGCTCTTGAAGCGTTTGCAGTTCTTCCTTCGGTACACCCGCTTCTTCAGCTTCTTGAATTAAAATTTTAACTTCTTTGGGTGTTACAGGAATCATTGATTACTCCTCTGTGTAAAAATATGTTAAATATTGCCTAAATAATTTGGAGCACTTACTTAGACAGCATTTATACACTGATCTACAATTTCCTTGACATCCTAATGAAACTGTTAGCATGACGGCGTTTTGGGTGTACTTATGTTGGACTTGTATTGGACTTATGTTGGATTTATGTTGGACTTATGCAATTCAAGAGCGCTATGATTTGATTAGATGAGCCCATTAGCATGTCTAGAAGCCGCTATGTCGCGATCGCTCAGAGTTGACCCAAAATTAATTGAACAAGTCAAATTAGCTCTCAAGCGGAATGGCTTTCCTAGCCAGATGGCTTTAGCAACGGAGTTGGGACTTAATCGTTCTACCGTTGTCAATTTCCTCAATGGCAAACCAGTCGATTATCTGAATTTTGTAGAAATTTGTGAGAAATTGGCATTAGACTGGCAAGAGATCGCTATCGCCACTGAACCTAGTCGGGTAAATTCTAGATCACTCCGAGTTACACCATCGTGGGTTGAAAAAGTTAAACGTGCTCTTCCCCGGAATGGCTTTGCTCGCCAGACAGATTTGGCGTTCGAGTTGGGGTTAGCAACGGATACGGTGCGCAAATTCCTCAATGGGAAACCAGTTAATTGTGATAATTTTTTTGAAATCTGTCGTCGGTTGGCACTGGAACCGCAAGAGATTACCATTGAGTTGAATGGGGGATTAGAGCTTACCAAGGAGCAGAATTTAGCTAAGTCTGGGGAGGTGAAACGCCAAGAAGCCATCTTTAATCTGACTCAACCTCCAGCAGAAGCCGAGTTTCTTGCTGCTGAGTTGTATGTCGAGCGTCCCCCGATTGAAGCTAACTGTCACGAGGCAATTTTACAACCAGGAGCGCTAATCCGCATCAAAGCCCCCAAGCAAATGGGCAAAACTTGGTTGATGGATCAGATTTTACGGGATGCTGCTAGAGAGGGTTACAAAACAGTACCTTTAAATCTGCTACGAGCAGATCATTCGGTGATTGCTCATCTAGATAAATTTCTACGTTGGTTTTGTGCGAGGGTGAGTCGGCAGCTGTGCCTACCTAATCGACTGGCTGATGCTTGGGATGAAGATTTGGGTAGTAATGACAACTGCATGAGTTACTTTGAAGAGTATCTCTTACGTGAGCTCGATACTCCCCTGGTACTAGGCTTGGATAATGTTGATCAGGTTTTTCCTTACCATACTGTTGCTCAAGACTTTTTCGGTCTGCTGCGAGCCTGTCATGAAGCGGGTAACCGGGGGGAGATCTGGCAAAATTTACGTTTGGTGGTAGCTCACTCGACAGAGGTTTATATCCCACTCAATGTCAATCAGTCTCCCTTTAATGTGGGACTACCGATTGAGTTACCAGAGTTTAGTCCTCAGCAGATACAGAATTTGGCTACAAAGCATGGACTTGATTGTAACGAAGTGCAGCTAGAAAAACTTAGAGAGATGATCGGGGGTCATCCCTATCTAGTGCAGCAAGCATTTACTTGCATGAGAGATGATCCTGATACTAAACTAGAAGAAATTTTAAAAACAGCTCCCACAGAAGCAGGACTGTACCAAAACCATCTGCGGGAACATTTAATAGCTCTCCAGCAGGATGCCAAACTCGCAGTAGCGATGAAAAAAATAGTAGATGCTCTCAGTCCTGTACGGGTTGAAGTTGAGGAAGCCTTTAAACTGGAAAGTATGGGGCTAGTCCATAAACAAGGCAATGAGATGATGCCGAGTTGTCTTCTCTATCGCTTGTACTTTAGCGATCGCTTGGAGGTGAGTCAATGAATAGCCAATCGAACCCGACTTACACTTACAAGGTTGGGGGCAGTTTACCACTGGATTCCCCTACCTATGTGACTCGACAAGCAGATCAGCAACTCTATGATGCTTTGAAGGCTGGGGAGTTTTGCTATGTACTCAACTCACGGCAAATGGGTAAGTCCAGTTTGCTCGTCCGCACCATGTCTCGGTTGCAAGCTGAAGGTGTGGCTTGTGCTTTGATTGACTTAACTCGGATCGGTAGTCAGGTCACCCAAGAACAATGGTACAAGGGTATTGCTCGCAACCTGGTGAAGCTATTACAACTGGAGAGCCAAGTCAATTTTAAGACTTGGTGGGCTGAACGGGACTCGATCTCCCAAGTGCAGCGATTGGACGAATTACTCGAAGAGATACTGTTAAAGTTTATTGAGCACAATATTGTAATTTTTATCGATGAAATTGACAGCGTTATCGGCTTAAATTTCCCTATTGACGATTTCTTTGCCTTGATCAGAGCTTGCTATAACCGACGCGCTGATCAGCCGGAATACCGACGCCTAACTTTTGCTTTATTCGGGGTGGCAACTCCTTCAGATTTGATTAAAGACCGTAATCGCACTCCCTTTAATATTGGTAGAGCCATCGAATTAACTGGTTTTGAAATCCACGAAACTGAGCCTTTAGCTCAAGGTTTGGTAGCACAAGCGAGTAATCCCCAAAACGTGATTACAGAAGTATTGCGTTGGACTGGTGGTCAACCTTTTCTGACTCAAAAGATTTGTAATCTCTGCCAAAAGTCGGAATCCCTGATTGCTGAAGGAAAAGAAGTAGCAAAAATTGAGCAGCTGGTGAGCAGAAAGGTGATTGACAATTGGGAGTCCCAGGATAACCCAGTGCATCTGAAAACGATTTATGACCGCCTGCTCAAGGATGACTTCGGTAAGCTAAGGCGCTTGGGACTGTATCAGAAAATTTTACAACAAAAAGACTTGGGAGCAGAAGACAGTCCTGAACAAATGGACTTACGGTTGACTGGGATTGTTGTCAAAAAAGAAGAAAAGTTAAAAATTTATAACCAAATTTATAATTCGATCTTTAATCTTGATTGGGTTAACAAACAGTTGGCAGATTTACGACCCTATGCCAAGAAATTATCCGCTTGGTTAGCTTCTGAACAGCAAGATGAGTCCCAGCTGTTGTATGGAGAGGAATTGCAAGAGGCGCTAGTGTGGAAAACTGGAAAAAAGTTAGGTGAGCAAGATGAGCGGTTCCTGACGGCTAGCGAAGTCTTTAATGCACAAGCCAAAGCCTTCTTATCCCGTAGTCACAACTACGAGGCAATAATTAAAGCAATTATGTCTTGGACACAAGGGAAGAAATCTTTCAACGAAATGATTTTTTCTCTGGTATCTCAGTACCCAAGCTATTTAGGGATAGGAGATGAAATTCAAGGAATTGAACAGTTGGTGCGATCGCATGTAATTAAGAATTGGGAAACTCAGGAAGGAACAGAACATCTCAGGACAATTCGCGATCGCTTGCTGGGCCACGAACGTGTTTTCTGGCTCTTGTCACTCTATGAGCAAATTTTACACCAGGAAGATGTGGCAGTTGAGGATAGTCCAGACCAACAGTCACTGCTGGAGTTGCAGTTAGTGGTTAATCAGCAAGGAAAGCTCAAAGTTGCTAACCATATTTACCAGTCGGTGTTTAATCAGAGTTGGCTCAACCAAGCCTTAGCTGCTTTGCGTCCCTATGCACAGAAATTAGCTGCTTGGCAAGCTACCCAGGGTCAAGATCAATCCCAATTATTGCACCAACAGGAATTAGAGGAAGCAATACTCTGGACAGCAGATAAAAGCCAAAGTTTGACGGCGGAGGAACACAAGTTCTTGATTACTAGCCAAGTTCGGGAACAACGAGGCATCCTAGGAGAAAGGGAAACAGAAGTAATCAAGATAGTTGAGCGCTGGGTAACTAAAGTTAATAATCCTCAAACTTTACTCGCCCAACTGTTGTTATGGACAGGAGGTCAAAAATTCTATACCCAAAAACTGTGTCAACTCACAATTGCGGCTAAATCTCCTGCTTACCCAGGTGAGGAAGCCTCCTGGGTGGAGCAAATAGTGCGCCAGAAGTTAATTGAAAAGCGAGCAACGGAGGTAGCAGCAGCACCTCTGAAGATGATCCTCGATCATCTGGGTATCGATGAGCAGGATGCTTTCGGTATCTTGGATATTTATCGCCAAATTTTGCAACAGCAAAAAGTAGCAGAGGATGGTAGTCCCCAGCAACAGGAGTTGTTGCAGTCGGAATTAGTAGTTAATCAGCAGGGATATTTAAAAGTTGCCCACCGTATTTACGAATCGGTGTTTAATCTGAAGGTGGTTGAGCAGGCATTAATCGGTTTGCGACCCTATGCTGACCAACTAACTGCCTGGGGAGCAAAGAATGGTCAAGATACCTCCCTACTGTTGCGGGGACAATCATTGCAGTCAGCATTAGCCTGGACAAAGGACAAAGAATCGAGTTTGAGTCCTCAGGAACAACAGTTCCTCCTGGTTAGTCAGGTGTGGAACCTACCGGAAGTGCAAGGGTTCCCTGAAGCACTACAAACCGAGGTAATGGAGACGGCGATGGGATTATCGGAGAAAGCTAGCAACCCCTTAGCTATCATTCCAGAGGTACTGTCTTTGACCAACAGTCAACCGGTTCTTACCCAAACAATTTTTAAATTGGTGCGAGATGCTGACTCTGGGATTCCCCCAGGCAGTGAATCCCTATGGCTAGAACAGCTAGTACGCACCAATTTGATTGAGCATTGGCAAACTCAGGCAGCAGGGGAACATCTGAAAACGATTAGCGATCGCTTGCTGAGCCATCAACGAGTTTTCTGGCTGTTGTCACTCTATCAACAAATTTGGCAACAGTCTGTGGTTACTAACGAGAATAACACAGAACAACAAGAACTATTGCAATTGGGGTTGGTAGTCAATCAGCAGGGATACTTAAAAGTCCATAACCGGATTTACCAATTAGCTTTTGGTCCTAGTTGGATTAAGCAGGCATTGATCAGTTTACGACCCTATGCCAAGGAATTGACTGCCTGGTTAGCTGCTAATCGTCAAGACAGATCCCAACTGTTGCGAGGACAAGCATTAAAATCAGCACTGATTTGGAAAAAAGGTAAGAGATTGATGCTTCAGGAGTATCAGTTCCTCATTGCCTCTCAAATAGGGGAGATGCCAGAAGTACAAAGAATTGCTGAGGCAGTACAAAACCAGGTGATTCAGACAGCAATACCCTTATGTCGAAAAGCGAAGAACCCTCAAATTATCATCAAAGAAATACTATCTTGGACTAAGGGTCAACCAGTGCTTACCCAAAAAGTTTGTCAACTTGTCCTTAGTGATCGATCCAAGATACCCATTGGTTGCGAAAAACCCTGGCTGGAACAACTGCTGCGCCCAGGTTTGCTCGATAATTGGGAGACACAGGTAGCAGCAGACCATCTACAGAACATCTCTCAACAGCTGCTGCAACATCAGCAGGCTCAGTCTCTCTTAGAATTCTATCAGCAATTTCTACAACAGCCAGAAGTGGCAGCTGATGATAGTCCCCAACAACAACAGCTGTTGCAATTGGGATTGCTAGTTCATCAGCAGGGATACCTAAGGGTGCATAACCCCATTTACCAGTCGGTTTTTAATCTCAGTTGGGTGGAACAAGCATTAATCAGTTTACGACCCTATGGTGAGAAACTGACTGCTTGGTTAGCTTCTAATCGTCAAGACAACTCCCAACTATTGCGTGGAGAGTCATTGCAATCAGCACTAACCTGGAGTAGAGATAAGAAATTGAGCCTTCAGGAGAGGCAATTTTTAGTTGCCTCTCAAGTAAGGGAAATACCGGAACTGCAAGCAGCTTCTGAGGCATTACAAACCGAGGCAATACAGACAGCTCAAAAATTACTCGAGGCAGCCAGCCACCCTGAAACAGTCATTCAAGCAGTACTGTCTTGGACCAACAATCAAACCATTCTCTCCCAAAAACTGTTTCAACTAGTCCTAACCGCTGAATCTTCCATTCCCACAGGTAAAGAAGAATCGTGGATGGAACAGCTGGTGCGATCGCATTTAGTGGAACAGTGGGAAACTCAAATGGCGGCCCAGCATCTGAGCAAAATTCGCAATTCCCTGTTTCGTCAAGGACAACGCACTAGCCAGCTATTAGTAGTCTATCAGCAAATCTTACAACAAGGAGCGATCGCAGCTGATCATAGTCCAGCACAACAGGATTTGTTGCGCTCAGAATTAGTCACCGAAGAACAGGGAAACTTAAAGGTGGCTAACCGTATTTATCAGGCTGTTTTTAATCAAAACTGGGTGAGTCAGGCATTAGCCTGGTTACCACCAGCGGAGATTCCCCCGGGAACTGTGATCAATAATCGCTATGAGATTCAAAGAGTTCTCGGACAAGGAGGATTTGGACGCACCTACTTAGCCTTGGACAATCACTGTTTCGGGGAATTTTGTGTCCTCAAAGAGTTTTTATCTAACCAAACCGACGAATATATCGCCCAAAAATCTCGGGAGTTGTTCGAGAGAGAGGCCCAAGTTTTATACCAAATTGACCATCCTCAAATTCCCAAGTTTCTGGCTTTGCTACCGGAGAGGGGAAAATGGTTCCTGGTGCAGAAATATATTGACGGCAAAAACTACTCCACACTCCTCAAGGAACGCCAGGAGCAAGGGGAAGCATTTTCTGAAGAAGAAATCATTAAATGGCTCCAAGACCTGCTACCAGTTTTGGACTATATCCACCAGCGAAAAATTATTCACCGGGATATTTCCCCCGATAATATCATGCTACCCCATGATCAATCGCGACCAGTGTTGATTGATTTTGGTTCAGTTAAGCACAAATTATCCAGTATCACTACCAGCGGCTACAACAACGTCCCTCAAGTTTCCTTTGTCGGCAAAGATGGCTATTCCCCCCTAGAACAAATACGTCTCGGTCAATCTTTTCCCAGTAGTGATATCTATGCTTTAGGAGTAACTGCGGTAGTTCTACTAACGGGCAAAGAGACCAACTTACTCTTAGATTACAATTCCCTAGAATGGCGTTGGCGCTCCTATGTCACCGTCAGCGATAGATTAGCCGAGATCCTCGACAAAATGCTAGCAGAAAAGCACCAAGAGCGCTACCAGTCAGCACAAGAAGTCCTCGACGCCTTGAAAAAATCAAAAAAATCACCATCAGGGAAAACCATCGAAATTCAAATCGATCAAGCTCAAAAAGAAGACCAAATAGCTCGACTTTTACCAACAGTTAAGGAACTGAAGCGGTTACGGGAAAAAAGAGAAGCCTTAGAGCAAGGAAAAGTATCCCCACCTGTTGCCGCAACCACCAAGCCAGAACCACAAAAGTCCACTCCTCTACCACCACCAATCTCTGAACCATTAATCTGGAGAGCCAACCAAACTTTAACGAGTCCGACACCAAAAGTTATTGATATTGCCTTTAGTCCCAATGGTCAAATTCTGACTAGCTTAGGAGAACGTCATCTCAGCAATAGGAAAACCACCATCGTCAATAGTTGGCATCTGGGTACAACCAAAAGACCTTCTAACTATTCCCTACCAACTAACTCTTATTGTTCCCTAGGTTGCAACTCCCAGAATCACACCCTTGCCAGTGTTCTCTGGCTCGACAAAATCACCATTTATGATGTTACCAACAAAAAACTGACTTGCTCTCTCCGGGGTCGTATGGAAGGAGTAAGCGGCCTTACCTTTAGTTCAGATGGTCAGATGCTTGCTAGTTGGAGTAAAGATGGAATCATCAAATTGTGGGATTTAGCTACCGGCAAACTACAGCGTACCCTACCCAGTCGTTTGGGAGTAATCCGCTGCCTAGGAATAAGCCTGGATCATCAGACTTTAGCCATTGTTAATCTTGAGAACAAAATTACAGTTTGGGATCTGCGTAATGGTAGATTGTTAGAACTGAACTCATCGAGTAGTTTCAACAGGAAATCAACTAATTGGATGGGTAAATTAATGGGTCATCATCAGAGAATCAATACCATCGCCATCAGTCCAGATGGAAGGCTTCTGGCTATTGGCAATGAAGACAAGAAAATTCAACTGTGGAACCTGGTTAGTCAAAAGTTATTAGATACCCTCAAGGGACATACTAATGGGGTTAATGCTGTTATCTTCAGTCCCGATGGTCGTACCCTAGCTAGTAGTACTCGTGAAGGGGAGATAAAAATTTGGCGAGGTAGTAATGAGTAATGAGTAATGAATTTTTACGATCGCTTATTATAATGAATTGTATACTCATTACAATACTAATGCTAGTGTAATTTTCCCCTACACCTCACACCCTTAACCTTAACGCTTTTGCAGAATAATTTGGTAATTATTCTTGATTTTCTTCAGAGGAAACTGCACAAAAGAAGCTTCACCTGTCAGTTGCCAATCAAACAAATATATTAAATGATTGGCAAATATCTTCGTAATTGTCATCGCCATCTGCGCTCCTAAGCAAGCATGTACACCACCCCCAAAAGGAATAAACTCATACATCCTTCCCTCGTTCCGAGGAGGTAAAAAACGCTCTGCCTCAAACAATTCTGGTTGGTGAAAATGTTCTGGCATGATATGTGCCAATCGCGGTTCGGCGATAATAGTACAGCCTTTGGCATAAAGTATGCCATCTAAAACTACAGATTGAGTAAGACGACGATTAGCTGTTGAACTAGGAGGATTGATTCGCAAAGTCTCTTTGATTACAGCTTCCAAAAAGACCATTTGCTTCAACTGTTCTGAAGAAAACGTCTTCGAGTTACTTAGTTCACCCACTACCTTTGCCTGCTCAGACCTTAGTTTATCCAATATCTGTGGAAATCTTCCTAATTGATAGATTAGGGAAGATACCAGTGCTGAAATTTCATAGTGGGATGCCCATAGCTGCAACAGGCATTGGTTTTCTATCAAAGCATCACTGAAAATCCCGTCGGGGTTTTGCTGCTGATTAACCAGCATCATTGAGAGGAAATCAGCTTTGGGATTAATTTCTCCCTGGGATAATCGTCTTTTCGCAATGACTGCTCGCATAAACTCCAGCAACTTGGCTCTTGCCTTCAATCCTCTGCCGTAGGAAGTCAAAGGAGATTTCCATTTCGACAAACCATAGAAACCATCAAAGTAAGTTTTGTAAAGAGATTTGAGTTGATTAGAGTTTGCTAGAGGCAATCCCTCAAAACTTTTGGGGTTAGTATCATCTAGGCTAACTCCTAACAACAGAGGAACGAGTACCTCAAAACAAATTTTTTCTACTGCTGGATAGAGTGAGATTTTTCCGGTATTAGTCCATTTACTCAGACCATCTATAATGGTAGTATTAATCCGAGGTCGGTATCCTGCCAAAATCTCACCAGTAAGTCCAGGCGCTAAGGCATTTTTACGTTCTCTGTGGAGAGCAGGACGTTGAAACAGACTGTACTCGCCAAACATATCCATCGTGGTGTCCGGCAAGGCAATTTCGGTATATTTTGAGTCTCCGTTCAAGACCATTTGATTTGCCCTAGCAGAACCAACAAAGATAGTTTTACTACCAAAAACACCTGTGTTGAAAATCGGTCCGTACTTTTCTAAGTTTTGGGAACAAAATCGTTCAGGATTAGCAATGTAACTAAATGTGTCGTACCACCTTGCTTGTCTTGGTGGCGTAGTAATTCCGGCTGGCGGAGTTTGCCCATCACGGAGAATCATTATTTCACTAAGGAGCTGCTCCATACGATTTCACCTCACTAATCTTCACACATCCATTATTCATAATTTTTACACAAACTGTACAGTAACTTCTGGTTGCTCAAATAGTTCCACAGCATATATAATGGTTACAATTAGAAAAATGAAGCTACATATAGCAATTGGGCTTGCCGTAGGTTGGGTCGAAGTATGAGACCCAACATCTACACACCTTTGCATGTTTAACAACTCAATGGAGTAGATGCTACAAGATCACGATCGACTTTTCTTGTTTTAGTTCTCGTAGGTTGGGTTGACACAAGGAAACCCAACTCGTGTTTGTCCTGATCTGGGTTGGGCCGTGGGAAGTTTTCGAGGAGTGATCGTTGTGGTATTTTAGTAGGTAGAAAACGATCTAAAAGCTACCAGTTGAAGCAATGATTGAAGCAGTTGTAACACTTCTGAGACAGTTCAAAAGACTTTCAGCCAGCGAAAGATCTGAGTTCCTTGCAGCAAGCCTGAATCCCAATGAAGACTATGGCGACAGGAGTAATGATGATGCAGTCTTGCTTGCTGTTTAATCGTTTGCCTGTCTAGATGCAGATGATGAGGTGAATGGGAAATCCGAAGTCAGTTCGTAGTCAGGTCTGGCTCATCGATTTTGGGATAGCCGCGAAAGTATGGAGAGAAAAGTGAACCTACTGGAACAATACAAGGAACTTGAAAACAAGTTAGAAAGTTTGATTGGTGATGTCAAGTTTTCAGCAGAGATCAATCTAAAGCTAGAAAGAATAGAATGTTTACTTGAATTACTTGGTAACCCGCAAGACTCTTTTTCCGTGATCCATGTGGGCGGTACATCTGGAAAAGGATCTACATCCTCATATATATCCAGCATTCTAGAAAGTGACGGATATAAAACTGGGCTATTTTTATCGCCATATCTGCAAGTATTAAATGAAGTTTGTCTAGTTGAAGGGTGTCCAGTAAAAACAAGTGAGTTACTCGATGCATACAATGAAATTGAACCTCTGTTTATGGAGGTGGCAAATAGAACCAAGTTTGGTTATCCGAGCTATTTTGAAGTAAAACTGGCATTGTCATTGATGCTATTTAAAAGGAAGAACATTGATGTGGCAGTTATTGAGGTAGGGATTGGGGGAACCCTTGATGCTTCAAATGTGTTATCTACGGATGTTTCTGTCTTGGTAAGTGTTGGACTTGATCACACGGAAATCTTAGGCGACACCATTGAAGAAATTGCCTCTGATAAAGTAGGCATAATTAAAGAGAATGGTACTGTTGTCTGTGGTTTTTCCCAAGAGTCCACTAGAAAAATAGCCTTGAAAAGAGCCGAAGAAAAAAAAGCAACCATATTTTTAATCGATAGAAACTTTAAATATATATACTGCAATGGCAAAACATCAATCCAAACCGAGAATTTTTGTCAGCATGATCTAAATCTATCTATACAAGGCGAACACCAAGCCCATAATGCATCATGTGCCATAGTGGCATATGAACAATTCGTTAAAAAGCACAGCAAATCATTTTCTCATGATGCAGTAATCAAAGGCTTATCTATCGCCAAAATACCAGGAAGATCGGAGATTATTCAAAATCAACCAACGGTAATCTTAGATGGTGCACATAATCCAGATAAACTATCATCGTTCTTGAAATGGTTAAATGAATTGAGTGCCAAACCAATAATTATTATGGCTCTTAAGAAAGGAAGAAAAGTTAACTCAGAAATACCTCCTATATTAGGGAACACTGGGGCAAAACTCATTATAGCAACGTCGTTTTATAATCAAGGAATATGGGAATCAATGTCATCGGAAGACTTGTCTGAAGAAATAAAAAAGAATAATAACAGTGATTCAACCGAGGTGGTGAAGATTACAGATCCACTCGATGCGATCAAATATGCCCTTAAAGTAGCACACACAGATGATGTTATTGCAGTAACTGGCTCATTATTTTTGGTTGGTGATGTTCGAGAGTATTGGCATCCGAAAGAAGCCATACTTCAGTTAATAGAAAATGAAGACTATGGCGACTGGAGTAATGATGATGCAGTCTTGCTTGCTGCTCAATCGTTTGCCCGTCTAGATGCAGAGGAGGAGGCGGATGGGAAATCCGAAGCCGGTTCGTAGTGAGGTCTGGCTCATCGATGTTGGGATAATCGGATTCACGAGATGCAATTAATTGAAAATGGGCTGAGAGATTGGCTCTCTCTTTAGACATCTCCAAAAACTCAACCGAAGGCAATCCAGAGTTTGCCACAGTTCTTAAGGTTATACAATCACTTGGGTTACGTCTCCAAGCTCGGTGGGGTGTAGCGAAACTTTGAGTATAATTGAATCGGTAGTTTAGTGAAGACTAGATATGGTTTCAGCACCTACTCAACATCCAGAAATTATTAGGACAGAGCGGGGACTCACGATCGCAGGTACACGTATCACTCTCTACGATGTAATGGACTATGTAAGA
>JAAHGR010001059.1 GCA_010672425.1 Symploca sp. SIO2E6 | reverse complement strand
TCTTTTAAGCACTGAAAAAGTTATTCAGAAGTAGAAAAAAGGTACTTAGAATGTATCAAAATAAAGATGGATATCAGAGACTTGATAGTTAGACAATTTGCAAATATGACGATTATCTGGTAAAGCCTTTTGGTATGGCAGAACTCCTAGCACGGTTAAGAGCCTTACAACGACGCTCCCCTCAGCTTCAACCTCAACGGCTCCAAGTAGGAAACCTTACTTTAGATTACAGCACCTACGCTGTTTATTGGCAAAAAGCCTCCAGGGAGCAACAGCTGATTCCCCTGACAACTAAAGAATTTCAGTTGTTGGAGTACTTTATGAAGCACCCGCATCAGATTATTACCCGTGACCAAATTCTTAATCAGTTGTGGGAAATTGGTGCTGAACCCCTGAGTAATGTTGTAGCAGCTCAAATGCGGCTGTTGCGTCGCAAATTAGCAGATTCAGGCTGCTTGGGTTTAATTGAAACCGTGCATGGCATGGGGTATCGTTTCCAACCAACCGATGAATCAAAATGAACTGTTTAATCGAACTCGCTGGCGCTTAGCTAGTTGGTATGCAGGTGTGATGGGAGTAATTCTCAGCCTGTGTGGTTTGGGAGTATACGAAGCGATCGCTCATGCTTATTGGGTAACTATTGACCGAGAGCTAAAGTCTGTTGCTGGTACATTGCATGATAGCATTGAGCCGATTCTACAACAGCCTGGAAAATTTGAGTCTGAGGCCAAGCGACTTTTACCGGATATTTGTTTAACGGGCAATCCCTGTCTGAGCAACAACAGTCATCTTGAGCGCCATACCCTCAGTGCTATTCACCAAGGCAACTACTATGTGCGCTTATTGGATCTTTCAGAAGAGTTGGTGGGAGTCGCGGGAACTATGCCGCCGGGATTACTGGAAACATCGGGAACCGAGCAGTGGCAAACCCTTAAAGATTCTACTGGTAAACGATACAACCAAATTTCTCTCTCGCTACATACCCAAGATAATTATCCCTGGGGATACTTACAAGTAGGGCGCTCTCTCCAAGACTTCGACAATTATCTTGCTGTGATCAGATGGATTTTGGTACTAGGATTACCTGTAACCATGAGTTTGGTCGGTATCTCTAGTTGGTGGCTAACCAGATTCGCCATGCAACCGATTTATCAATCCTATCAGCAGATACAACAGTTTACCGCTGATGCTGCCCACGAGTTGCGCACTCCTTTGGCTGCAACTCAGGCTACAGTTGAATCAGCCTTGAGAATGCCTCACCTGCCTGAATCAGAAGCACGGGATATCCTGGGAACCGTCGAGCGTCAGAATCGAAGGCTCACCCAACTAGTTGCTGACTTACTACTGCTGGCTCGTCTAGAGCGACAAATCTTATCAGTGCAACACCAGCTGTGCTGCTTGAATGACATTATTAGCGACTTAGTAGAAGAATTAGCAGCCTTAGCAGTTTCTGCCAAGGTGACACTGACTTCCGAGGTAGGGGTGGATACACCACTGAATGTTTTAGGTAATGAGGAGCAGCTTTATCGCTTGGTATCTAACTTAATGATTAATGCTATCCAATATACCCCTGCTGGTGGTCAAATACGGGTTATCCTAAACCGTAGTGACGATCAAGCCTTGATTCAGATTCAAGATACAGGTATTGGCATCGCACCGAAGGAGCAGACGCGGATCTTTGAGCGCTTCTATCGAGTTAGTAGCGATCGCTCTAGAAGATCAGGTGGCGCTGGATTAGGCTTAGCCATTGCCCAGGCAATTGTTCAGTCACACCAAGGTAACCTGACACTTTCCAGTGTATTAGGTCAAGGTAGCATCTTTACCATTAAATTACGTCTAGAGGGTCATTAGTGACAACAATTGGCTGTTTCACTACACACCATTGGTGACCCACCCAGAACTACTCCTTCAAGTCACACTCGCAGCTTCAGCACACTCGTATGTTGTCAACTCTCAGGAAAAGAGTCTTTCTCATCAAGTGAAAATCATCTGATTGATTCGATGTTTAGGATCTTCATGGTCGTTAAACCCGTAGCAAACAGCATCACCAAGGTTAGGGGAGCGACCGAGGCGCTTACGAGTCAAATCTTTCTTCTCAATCTTAATTTTTCCGGTACTTAACTCCTCATACCAGATATTTGCC
>JAAHGR010001058.1 GCA_010672425.1 Symploca sp. SIO2E6 | reverse complement strand
TCAGGAGGCTCCGAGGCTCCGAGGGAAGAAAGAAGGTTGCAAGGTATTCGGGAATTATAAGTAATTATCCGGACTTGATATTACTCATTCTCTCCCCATTTCCCCATCTCCCCTCCTCCCCATCTCCCCATCTCCCCATCTCCTCTTAACCGAGCAGTATTGGGGGAGAGGTGAGCGAAATTTTGGGTGGGATTTCTTGAGCTTTGTACCCTCTCAAATCATCACTTCTCCTTTGTCTCCCCATCTCCCCATCTCCCCACCCTCCCCACACTCCCCACCCTTTTTTTCGCTCACCCCTGTGGCATAGGGTAAGCGTGAAGTTCTGTATAATGGACAGGGTTGGATTGCAAGGTAGAGAGTGATAACCATGATTACACAAACGATGGTACAACCATCTTCTTGGGTTGAAAGCGGCGTCAAACTACAAAAAGTTCGGGAACTCAATCTTTTCAAGTTCACAGACGAACTCCAAAACCGCTTAGAAATCTTGATTGAGCGCAAAAAAAACAATCTTCTGACAGCAGCAGAAACTACCGAACTCGCAGGCATTACTGAGCTTGATCGAATTTTCACCTTGATGAATGCCCGCATTATTGCTGAATCATGACTATCCGCAGCATTAGTCGCCAACGTATCCGTGAACGTGCTAAATTTTTGTGTGAGTATTGCCATTCTTCTGAAGAAGCCAGTGCATCGCTCTTTACATTTGATCACCTCCTTCCTCAATCACGAGGGGGAAACGATACTGAAGAAAATCTTGCTCTTGCCTGTCATCGTTGTAATGGTCGCCGCTATAATTTCATGGATGCTTTGGATCCTGAAACACAAACAGTCGTTCCTCTTTTCAATCCCAGGCTTGATAGCTGGCATAAACATTTCATTTGGTCTGCTGATGGACAGAGAATTCTGGGCATCACTCCCATTGGACGAGCCACTGTTGAACGCTTGGATATGAATGATGATCGCCATAATGATGGTTCTATTCAACGGGCGCGTCGCCTTTGGATTCGTGGTGGTTGGCATCCTCCCTCCCATGATCCGATCGCCCAAGCCTAACTAAGGCTTGCTGAATAAGTCATAATTTTCGGTTGAGATAGGTGTTAGGTGTTAGGTAAGGTTTTAGGTGAATAGGTGTTATCGTTGCTCTTGTTGGGTGAGGGCAGATCGCGTTTCTTGTAGTGCGATCGCTCACTCTCTTTGGGTTGGCCTTCATCGGTATCTTTGACCATGGGAGTGATTCTTTTACCTCTGGAATTGCCCAGCTTCATCCCATGGGGAAGATGTCGTGAAGGCTGATGCAGTGAGAATAGTTTATATGCGCACACTTTTGCCATTATTAACAAGATTAGCAAGAAGTAATACGTATGTCAAGCAAGAGGATGAGGGAAGAGATTTTTGACTTAGAATCCTTGATTTCGATGCTTGACATCTGATAATATTCTTTCAGGATTAGATTTTACTCATTAATTCTTCAACAACCTTACCAAATGCATGACAAAAACTCTAGCGTCATAGTTTCTCCGCAGGAAATCCTGGGAGTCCAAGCAGCCGCCCATCGCCTGGGAATATCTGTAGGTCGGGTGCGCACTCTCTTGGGTCAAGGTAGAATCTAAGGAGCCCAGAAGCTGGGGAGAAGATGGCAGATTCCGACCCGTAAGGGTATGCCCAAAATCATCCCTGGTCAAAGAGGACCCAAAGGCAACTGGTACATCAACCAGCGGACTCAGAATGGTTTTATTCACGCTAATCAACATCTGCTGCGCCTCAATCGTAAAGATGGTGGCTCCCGTCCCGCGATCAGTGTCGAACTGGGCAAGCATTCCCAATATTGCCATTATGTGGAAGTCTGGCCATTAACTAGAGATATAGCGTAACATATAGGGGTAAAGAGGAAGGAAACGGACACCGTGTATTTAACCCCTAAGCAAGTACAAGAAAAATTTGGCTACCACCCTAAAACATGATCGAGATGGGCAACCGATGGCTTGATAGGATATACTCAGATCTTGCACGCCTCCCGAAACTGACGGGGTGACAATAATAGCTGAAACTCCTGTATATCAAGGCTTTTACCAAGCACCGATAGCGGAAAAAATAGGCGTATTTTTCTCATGATCGGGTTTTTCTAACCGATGAAGCCTCCCCAAAGC
>JAAHGR010001057.1 GCA_010672425.1 Symploca sp. SIO2E6 | reverse complement strand
GGTTCCCGTACAAACCCGTCTAGGGCAGCCACAATCTTGTCGGAGAGGCCGACAATATTCCCTTGGGGTGTACCGGTGTACATCTCGATCTCAAAGCCTTTGGATAGCACTCTTGTGTCTCCTAAATGGGAATTGGTTATTGGTCATTGGCTGGCTGCTCTAGAAGTCTATTGTATCGATTCAGACAAAATTATTCATTTTTTTATCTTGTGGTATTAAAATCAATAATGCGATTCAGACAGCTTGCGGATGGCTGAACCAACAACCTAACACCTAACACCTAAAGCTTATACCGACGATAGACCTCATTGGCAGCACGATGGAGAAGAGAATGTCGATAAACCAAGCTATCAAGATCGTAGGCATAACCACCACCAATCACACTGGCAACAGGATAACCAGCGGCTACACAAGTACTTAAAACCTGCATCTCGCGGCGGTAAATACCAGTATCAGTAAGAGCTAATTTGCCCAAGCGATCGCTAATGTGGGGGTCAACTCCGGCATCGTAGAGGACTAAATCTGGCTGGAACCCAGAGAGTAAATCAGGGAGATATTTAGCCAAGGTTTGTAGGTAGGCATCATCATCCAACCCTTCCGGTAGAGGTACATCTAGATCGCTTTTTTGTTTAGTTCCAGGAAAATTCACTTCGCAGTGCATGGAGAAAGTGAAGACGCTGGGGTCATTGTGAAAAATAAAGGCGGTGCCGTCTCCTTGATGAACATCAAGGTCAAGGATCAAAATTTTGTCAGCAACTCCTAACTTTTGCAGAACCCTGGCAGCAACAGCTAAGTCATTAAAAATACAAAAACCTGACCCATAACTGGGAAAAGCGTGATGGGTTCCTCCAGCAGTGTTACAGGCTAAACCGTGAGTTAGAGCCAATTGGGCGGTGAGAATAGTGCCCCCTAAAGCTGTGCAGGTACGTTTGGCTAAAGCTGGACTCCAAGGTAATCCAATACGCCGCTGAGCTTTGGGGTTGAGGGTTCCTTGGCAGTAGGCTTGGGCATATTCAGAGGTATGAGCTAGTTCTATCCACTCTGTTGGGGGAAGGCTAGGAGTATAGCATTGTTGGGGAGTAGTCAAGCGATCGCGCAAAAGCAGTTCGTAGAGCTTCCCAAATTTAGGCATGGGAAAGCGATGTCCTTCAGGGAGAGGTACAACGTAATCGGCATGGTAAATGATTGGCAAGTCCATATTTATTGACCAGAGAGATTTTAGATTTTAGATTTTAGATTTTAGATTGAAGAATTCAAACGGTCACAAGCCCCTAAATTTATTTATCGAATAAATCTTTAATCTTCAATCTTCATACTCTGGATGGAAAATGGCCCCATTCCCCTGAAGTATGAACCGGCTCAAAGCGATCGCTCGGATGCTAAGATATGTGATTTCATCCCAGCCTTGGATAGCAAGCTTTTACCTTGGAAGAAAACAGATACAGTACAATTTGAGGTAGCCAAAAAGAAGTGGCTACGGGAAGATAGTAACGGCGGTCGAGTCTGGTTGCTCGCTATCTTGCCCCATTATGATGGGGGAGTTTCCATGATTCAACCCTATAACGAAGAGTCCTATGCTTTAGTGGGATATTGTGACATCGGAGATTACCGATTTGCCAAGGAACACTATGGCTATTGTCCCAGCTTTAGCACAACTCCTAGACATCAGACAGATGATGGCGGTTTATTTTTCGTCCGAGTTGATCGAGACCTCTCGAAAGTGGGAACAGTTTTATCCTATCTGGGTTAATCGTTATAACAACAAGTGATACAGGTCAATAAAGTACAGCCTCTCAATGAGCTTTCCTCTTGTGGAACAGGCATCTTGCCTGTCTTTGTCTACCATTCAGACAAGGTTTTCTGTATATAGGCGCACACCTATTCCCATTATCAAATAATAGCAAACAATAATGACAAATGCAACCAACCCAAAAACTCTTTTATCTCTTTATCAATTTAGAATTTGGGAATAAATGGAATAGATGTAGGTTGGGTCGAGGCAACGAGACCCAACACAGCACACTATTGGGTGTTATACCAAATCCGGCATACACACCCCCGTTATGTCCCACCCTGTAGAGACGTTGCATGCAACGTCTCTACAGGGTTTTCGCGGTTTTCTCAAAACGGGGGTAACTAACCCGGATTTGA
>JAAHGR010001056.1 GCA_010672425.1 Symploca sp. SIO2E6 | reverse complement strand
TTGCGCTCGTAAACAAATTTAACCCACATGCCGCACACCAAAAATGTCACATCGAAAATTTTGGGAAGATACACCATAAAAATAGGCGGATTGACAGCAGGATCAATCCGTGGAGTACCCGTTAGGTTGATTGGAGAGGTGGGTGGAACAGTTTTCCAATCCCGACTCTCTAATACCTAATCCTCAATCTCCAGTCTCAAATCCCTAAAAAATTCAAATATGCTGATTATTGGTCATTGGTCATTGGTCATTGGTCATTGGTCATTGGTCATTGGTTATTGGTTATTGGTCATTGGTTATTGGTCATTGGT
Source organism: Symploca sp. SIO2E6 (assembly GCA_010672425.1). Lineage (GTDB taxonomy): Bacteria > Cyanobacteriota > Cyanobacteriia > Cyanobacteriales > Coleofasciculaceae > Caldora. The sequence goes on along the minus strand of JAAHGR010001056.1, from coordinate 1,843 downwards.
ACAAAGGACAAAGTACTCTGGTGACTAACAAGATCTTTTCCTCTTCCCTGTTGCCTATTCCCAATTCCCAATTCTCCATTCCCAATTCCCAATTCCCAATTCCCAATTCCCAATTCCCAATTCCCAATTCCCCATTCCCTGTTACCAACTATCATCACTGTAGAGATTAATCGTTAACTGCTGATTACCGGCGGGTATCCCAGTAATACAGGCACAAATTTCCCCTATCCCTTCGATCTCAACTTCACAGGCATGACAAGAACCCATCAGACAACCGGTGGGAATGAAAATACCGGCCCGTTTGGCGACTTCGAGTATTGGTTCTCCTACTTCAGCGTTAACGGTGACATCATCTGGTAAGAATCGAATGCTAACACTCATGCTTTTAGATTTATCTCTATCGGGGAGAATTACTATAGTTGTTTGCCTATTCCCATTATAGCGGTGAGTAAATTTGCCTAGTGGTGTGGCACTGTTAAAATTTAATCAAGGTGAAAAATTCTATGTCAAAACGAAGCAAACTTCGCTACCTGATTCAGCGTTCCACGGGTAACAGGATTATGCTCGGGGGGTGTCAGCGTTCCCAAACTCCGCCTCCAAAAGCCAGGAAATATGCAGCAAGTCGGTATCAAGCGCCTGAACTTCCTGCCAAGGTTGACTTGCGCCGATATATGACCCAGGTAGAAGATCAGTCAGCCGTGAACAGTTGCTCAGCCAATGCGATTGCAGGAGCATACGAATATTTGGCAAAGAGAGCCTTAGGAGAATCCGGAGATGTGAGCCGTCTGTTCATCTATTACAACGGGCGTGCGCTGTTAGGAGATCAATATAAGGATGAGGGTAGCAGCATTACCGCTTGCATTCGAGTGTTACAGGAAATCGGTGTTTGTACGGAAGATACCTGGCCTTATAATGTGGCAATGGTCAACGCACGACCTGATAATTATGCCTTTGAGGAAGCACAGCAATTCCTGATCGAAGAAGCAGAGGAAGTAAAAGTTGATTTATTTTCCATGAAACACTGTTTGGCTGAGGGCTATCCGTTTGTTTTTGGGTTAGCGCTGTTTGAGTCATTCAGTAGCGCAGGCAAGAAAGGGAAGGTGCCGATGCCCGATTTCAAACATGAGAAAGGACGTAAAAGTCATGGTGCTCACGCCATGCTGTGCGTAGGTTATTCGGATAAATCTCAAGCATTTATTGTCCGCAACTCTTGGGGGAAAAAATGGGGAGACAAAGGATATTGTTACATTCCTTATGCTTATCTGACTAATCCCAAACATTGCTGGGACTGCTGGAAAATTGCCAGTGTTTCTGACCTCGACTTTACTGCGGGGGTTTGGTATGAAGACGATGAAAATTATTACGAGGAAGATTATGAAGATTATGAAGATTATGAAGATTATGATTACGAATACTTCTATGAGGATGATGAAGAGGATGACTTAGAGGAGAGCGACGAAGAAGATTTTGATGATTATGAGGATGAGGAAGTTTCTGATGACTATGAGGATGAGGAAGTTTCCGATGATTATGAGGATGAGGAAGTTTCTGATGACTATGAGGATGAGGAAGTTTCCGATGATTATGAGGATGAGGAAGTTTCCGATGATTATGAGGATGAGGAAGTTTCTGATGACTATGAGGATGAGGAAGTTTCCGATGATTATGAGGATGAGGAAGTTTCCGATGATTATGGGGATGAGGAAGTTTCCGATGATTATGGGGATGAGGAAGTTTCCGATGATTATGGGGATGAGGAAGTTTCTGATGACTATGAGGATGAGGAAGTTTCCGATGATTGCTAGGAGGGGTAGGTTTCCGATGAGTATAGGGATGAGGAAGT
>JAAHGR010001055.1 GCA_010672425.1 Symploca sp. SIO2E6 | reverse complement strand
GCTGTTATGTGGTACACCTTTATCCCCCCAACCCCCCTTGGAAAGGGGGGCAGTAAAAGTCCCCCTTTCTAAGGGGGATTTAGGGGGATTTTTCTTACTGTACCTCATAACATCGCAAAGCGCTGTAGCAGCATAGCATTCGGGCTAAAATCTCTCCTACATTACCAACATCTTTGTATCCAAATGCTTCACCCTCGGCGCGTTAACTGTACCACTCAAATCCAGAAGTCCGACTTCTTTAAGAAGTCGGACTTCTAACCGACTGCACCCTGGACAGCCTATCGTGTTGTGATTTTATCTTTTCAAAATTGCTGGGAGCTATGTACCACAGCTAATACGTCAATTTGATTTGCTTTGATCCGATAGATGATCCTATATGGACGTGAAATAACTTCACGAATACTTTTATCTTGAAATTCTGGTACTGTGCGTCCTGAATAAGGGAATTCTGCAATTTGTTGCGAACGGCTAAGCAATTGTTCGATAACACGATTAGCATATAACGTTGAATTTCGTGCAATGTAATCGTGTATTGCCTGGAGGTGCTCAATCGCAGTGTTTGTCCAAACAACTTTCACGATTTAAACCCAAATTTTGTACGAACTTGCTCAATATCAAGAGTGCGCTCAGCATGACTATCTTTAAGTCCTGACTCGATTGCCTGACGCACATAGATTTTATACATTAGATCATCCCAAGTCGCATCTTCAGCAAGTTCTTCGAGTATGCGTTGTGCTTCTTGTTTAACTGAGATAGTTTCCATCGCCTGACTCTCTAATTGCAGTGCTTATCTAGTTTAGCATTTCATTGAGTGCGATCGCCAATCTCCATACTAAATTTTTAGAAGTCCGACTTCTAATCGACCAGCCACTACCTTAATTTTCCACTGCACCAAGCGCTTTGAGAGCTGCTTTATCTGAATCTTTCAAGCCTTTAACACCCCGAATATTGGTGTTGGCATAGGGTTTATTACTCAGTGTCTTTAGACATTTACCTGTTCTAATATCCCAGATACGAATTGTTTCATCCCAGCTACCACTTACTAATGTCTGGCCATCTTCACCAACAGCAATTGATAAGACTCCAGAGCTATGCTGGGCTAAAACAGCAGTACATGTTAAAGTGTCGATATCCCAGATTCTTATAGTCTTATCAATACTGCTGCTAGCTAAAGTTTTACCATCGGGATAAAAAGCAACTGCTTCAACCCTATTCGTATGTCCTTCCAAAGTGGCGATGCATTTTCCTGTTGACATATGCCAAAGCTTAACTGTGTGGTCTTCACCTGCACTTGCAAGAATTGAATTATCGGAATTAAGGGATAGAGATTTTACGGCTCCCTGATGCCCCTTTAACTCACCAACACACTTTGTTGATTGAGTTTCCCAAATTCGGATAGTAGAGTCTCTGCCACAACTCACCAGCAGATTGTTATTACGAGTTAATCTGGCATCTCTTACAGTGCTTTCATGTCCGATAAAAGTGTTTATGCATTTTCCAGTTTTAAGATCCCAAAGTTTTATGGTTCCATCTTGGCTACTACTAACAATATGGTTACTATCTGAGCTAAACGCAACTGACCATATTCTTTCTTTATGTCCTTCAAGACTGTAGATACAGTGACCACTATTGACATCCCAAACCTTAATTAATCTATCTGCACTACAACTAGCAAGCTTTAGGCCATCTGCACAAAAGTCAAGATCATTTATCCAACCCTGATGTCCGGATAAAATCTGTTCGCATTCATATGTTTGAAAGTTCCAAAGCTTAATTGTATGATCATCACTGCCACTGGCTATCCAAGACATATCCTTAGTCAGTGCTACGGATAAAACCCGATTAGTAGATCCTTGGAATGTGTGGGTACATTCACCTGTCGCTATGTCCCAGATCTTTACTGTGGCATCACTACTGCCGCTGATCAGATGCTTACTATCACGACTAAAGGCAACGGATTCAACCCGATCAATATGCTCTTGAAGAACTTGTTTGCAAGTAGCACTAGCAAGATCCCAAAGCCTTATGGAATGGTCATAACTACCACTCGCAAGTATGCTACCGTCGTTGCTAATGTCTAAGGTCTGAACGGCAGCAGTGTGTTCGATTAAAGTTTCAAGTAATTCTCCACTTTGGATGTCCCAAACTTTGATA